>JABDEQ010000039.1 GCA_013286985.1 Bacteroidota bacterium
GAAGCAATCTTTACGCTATGCAAATCAATGGAGATGAAATATTGTTTAATGACGTAAAGCCGTGCGATGAATCGTCCTACGTAGAGATTGCTTCGTACCTCGCAATGACGTGAGGGAAAGGAAAGAGGGAAAATCAATTATTGTTCACCAATATATCTTTCGCCATAATCATGGGCACGCTGATATATTTTTTCTCTATATAATTGATCACTTTCTCCAATGTTTCGCGCGATTCTTTATCCATGTTCTGCACTTCTTCGGCAAAAACGGAATTGATGGCGGTATTGCGGATCTCTTTAATTTTTTCGGGCACCTGGCGCATGGCCAGTTCTATTTTGCGCTGCTTTAGTTCAAGGCAAAAGGCATTGATATTTTCGGTGATGATAGCCTCGGCGTGGGTAAGTTCTTCGTAACGCTCCTGCAAATTTCTTTTGGCCAGCTCATTTAGCGAGTGTACCTCAATAAAATTAACCGGGAACTGTTTCAATACTTCCGGATCAGTATCATTAGGAACAGCCAAATCCACAATGGTTTTGCGGTTGGTTTCGCCGTTAAGCAGCGTGGTGTAAATTTCGGGAGTGATAATAGGCTCAACTGCTGATGTACAGGTGATAATTACATCAAACCCTTTTTTATAACCTTTTAAAGCATCAAGCGCATAAGCTTCACCATTCAAATCAGCTGCCAACTCGGCTGCTTTTTCAAGAGTACGATTAAATACCGCAAAATTGCTGAACTTATGTTTCTGCAGATATTTTGAAATATTACGGTTGGTTTCGCCTGCCCCAATAATCAAAATTCTTTCATTTGATGTAAGGTGAAGGCTGCGCAGCTTGCGGTAAGCCAATGAAACAACCGAAATAGGATTTTTTGAAATATTGGTATTGGTATAAACTTCTTTGGCTGTTTTTACAATGCAGTTCATAAACATGCGCAAACCGTCGCCGGTTAGGCCTGCTTCTTTGCAGTCTTCGTAGGCTTTACGCAGTTGGGCAAGTATTTCTTTTTCGCCAACTATCAAACTTTCCATGGAGCACGAGGTACGCAACAAATGCACCAGCGCGTCGCGTCCGCCATAGATGGACGCAGCATCCAAAAAAGCGCCGGTAGAAACAGGACACAAGCCCATTGGATAGAACACTGATAATAGGAACACGTGGTAGTGAATTGGCACTATGGCAGGCAAACTTTGTAAAAGACAGCCTTGCGGCTATTAATATTAATGCCGAATTAAAGATCATTAAAACCCAGGGCGACCGGATACTTCACCTCAGTTTGGATAAACTGGAAGGCAAAGGCTTTTTTACCAAAGAGCTGGAAGAAGAATTATTAGCCGGCACTATTGACCTCGCCGTGCACTCGCACAAAGATTTGCCAACCGAAAACCCGGCCGGGCTAACCATTGCTGTTGTTTCAGAACGTGAAGATCCGTCGGAGTTACTATTGATATTGAAGGATTGTGTAGATACGCATCAAAAATTAGCTGTTAAATACGGCGGTATTGTGGGCACATCATCAAACAGGCGCAAAGCGCAGTTACTGGCTTTGCGGCCCGATCTGGAGATCCAGGACCTTCGCGGTAATGTGCCTACCCGTGTAAATAAATTGCGCGACGAAAGCTACGATGCCATTATGATTGCCAAAGCAGGTGTATCACGCCTGGGGCTTGACCTGAGCGACCTGCACGTTGAAGAAATTAAACCTACTGAATTTATTCCGGCCCCGGCGCAAGGTGCGCTGGCTATACAGATAAGGGAAAATGATACCGAACTTTTTAATGCCCTGCAACCGTTGAATCATCCTGATGTGGCAGAAGAGCTGGCGGTTGAACGTACGGTATTGAAAATGTTTGGCGGTGGCTGTCATATGCCTTTGGGCTGCTATTGCCGCAAGGAAGATGGCAAATATCAGGTGTTTACTTCCAAGGCAGACGAGGGCGATGAGTTCCCTGATCGTTTGTACCTGGAAACACCAACAACACTCGGGCTGGCAGAAAGCATTGTATCCTATTATGCAAAGGACCGCGTGATGCCGCAAAGGGTATTTATCTCGCGCGAACTTTCGGAGCAAAGCTATTTCCGCAGGGCGCTGGAAAAACATGGTATTGAGATAGAGGCACGCTCATTGATCCGCACAGTGCCGATGATAACCAAGCTGGATAATTTTATATTGAAAAATGTAGACTGGGTATTTTTTAGCAGTAAAAATGCAGTGGAATACTTTTTTCAGTTAGGTCCCTTATTGCCTAAGAGGGTAAAATATGGCGTAATGGGTGCCGGCTCGGCCGATATGCTGCGTCGTAAAGGCTATGCAGTTGATTATACCGGCGAGGGTGTTGATACCGTTGAGGTTGCTGCCCATTTTGCTGAAATAGCAAACGGAATGACCATTGTATTCCCATCTGCCGAAAATTCTTTGCGAAGTATACAGAAAGGTTTATCTGCCGAAACAAAAATCATCGACCTACCCATTTATGAAACCATATTGGATAGCGGTATAAGAGAAACAGGAGCCGAAATATTGGTATTTACAAGTCCGTCGAATGTTGACGCTTATTTTGTAGATAATTTATTACAGCCCGATCAAAAGGTGATAGCCATAGGTAAATCAACCGGGAAAAAGCTGGCTGAGTTTGGTGTGCAGTATAAACTGCCCTACTCTCCCGATGAAACAGGGCTCGCAGAGGCTGTTTTCGGAACAGTTTGTTTAAGTTCCAGGTGTTAATATACGTTGATGGATAATGGTTAATAGATCATAGCCGATCGCGTGCTATCTATGAGCCATCAACCATCAACCATGAACTAATAAAATGTTACAACGACCAAGAAGAAACAGGAAGAGCGAGGTTATCCGCCAGATGGTGCAGGAAACACATGTAAGTGCGGCCAATTTGATATTTCCGCTGTTTATCGTTGATGGTACTTTCCAAAAGAGCGAAGTAGCATCAATGCCCGGCATCTACCGGTATTCGATCGATAATTTGCTGCGTGAAATTGAAAGCTGTATGAAGCTGGGATTAAAATCATTTGATTTGTTTCCCAATATTGATGAAGCATTAAAAGATAAATACGCTACCGAGAGTCACCGTGAAGAAAGTTTATACCTGCGTGCTATCCGCGAGGTAAAAAAGAATTTCCCCGAGGCTTGTGTAATTACCGATGTGGCGATGGACCCATACAGCAGCGACGGCCACGACGGCATTGTTGAAAACGGCGAGATCCTGAACGACGAAACATTGGAGATTTTGGGCAAAATGGCCCTGGCCCATGCACAATGCGGTGCTGATATTATTGCCCCTTCGGATATGATGGATGGGCGTGTCGGTTATATTCGCAAAGTGCTGGATGATAATAAATTTACCAATGTATCCATCATGTCGTACTCGGCAAAATATGCCAGTGCGTTTTATGGTCCTTTCAGGGATGCTTTGAATTCGGCACCTAAATTTGGTGATAAAAAAACATACCAGATGAACCCTGCTAATCAGCGGGAAGCTTTGATAGAAGCTACACTTGACGAGAGCGAAGGTGCGGATTTCCTGATGGTAAAACCCGCTTTGCCCTACCTCGACGTTATAAAATTAATAAAAGACAATACTGAACTGCCCGTTGCAGCGTATAATGTAAGCGGCGAATACGCCATGATAAAGGCGGCTATACAAAAAGGCTGGCTAAACGAACAAAGAGCCATTACTGAGGTTTTAACTAGTATACGGCGTGCAGGCGCAACCGCGATATTAACTTATCACGCTAAAGAAGTATTAGAAAATAAGTGGCTTTAGGGAGCGGAGAGCCGAAAGCTCAAAGCAGAAAGCAAAGAGCTTTCAAAAAATAAATACCGGCGTCATTGCGAGGTACGAAGCAATCTCTACAGACGCAGATCGAATATGAAAGTTCATCGCTTTTTTGGTCGTTCTGCAAATCGGGGGTTGCTTTCCCGAAACAAGTTCGGGACAGGCAATCCCTCGCAATGACGTTAGGAAAACAAAAAAGAACATGTTTGATTCATTTAAGAAGAAATTTACGGGCGAGAACGATGAACCGGCAAGCAGCACTGGCAAACCGGACATCAGCAGGGAAAAATCGGCAGAGTTATTTGCCAAAGCTAAAACGTATTTTCCGGGCGGGGTAAACTCACCGGTAAGGGCATTTAAATCAGTTTACGGAACCCCGCTTTTTATTGAAAAGGGTGACGGATCGCACATATGGGATGCTGACGGTAACGAGTTTATTGATTATTGCGGATCATGGGGTCCGTTAATACTGGGACATAATAATGCTAAGGTTCGTGAAAAGGTAATCAGCGTAATGCAAAACGGCATGTCGTTCGGCGCACCTACCGCCCTTGAAAATGAGCTGGCCGAACTCATTGTAAAAAACAACAAGTACATTCAAAAGCTTCGTTTTGTAAGCTCGGGTACAGAAGCAGTAATGTCTGCAATAAGGCTGGCCCGCGGCTATACCAAACGCGATAAAATTTTAAAGTTTGAAGGCTGCTATCATGGCCATACCGATTCTTTGCTGGTAAAAGCGGGCTCTGGCCTGGTTACTTTTGGCGAAACTTCATCGGCCGGTGTACCAAAATCATTTGCTGCTGAAACCATTGTGGTTGCATTAAATGATCAGCAAGCTGTTGAACAGGCGTTTGCTGATTTTAAAGACCAGATAGCTGCCGTAATTATTGAGCCTATCCCGGCAAATAATGGCTTGTTGTTGCAGGAAAAAGAATACCTGAAATTTTTACGCATCATTTGCGCCCAAAACGGAACACTGCTGATATTTGACGAAGTGATTTCCGGGTTCAGGATTGGTTTTGAGGGCGCCGCTGCTCATTATCAAATTCAGCCTGATATTATTACCTATGGCAAAATTATTGGTGGCGGCTTGCCTGTTGGCTGTTATGGTGGGTCTGCCGAAATTATGAGGCATATCTCGCCCGATGGCGGCGTTTACCAGGCAGGTACTTTATCAGGTAACCCGGTAGCTATGGCCGCGGGCATAGCGCAACTAAGCGAACTGCTGCGTATGGGCTTTTACCGCGACCTAAATAATAAAACGCGTGAGTTTACAGAGGCTATTCAACGTTTTGCCACGGCACGTAGCTATAAGTTTAAAGTGTTTACCATTGGTTCAATTTTTTGGTTTGCCTTTACCGATAAAGAAGCCATCCGCACGGCTGATGATATAGACCCGGCCAGCATGGAAAAATTCAAAAAATTACACCGCGAATTGTTAAACAGGGGTATTTATTTTGGTCCGTCGGGTTATGAAGTTGGCTTTATATCATCGGCACATACTAAAATAGATCTGGAGAAAACAAAACGTGCTATATTTGATAGTCTTGAAGTAGTTTTCAGTAATAAGTAGTTTTACAACATACAGGAAATGAATAATTTAAAACGGTCTTTCGTTATATTCTATGCGCTAATTATTTATGCGCTGGCAGAATTAGTTTGGTGGGGCTATTTGCTGGTAAAAATGATGCCAAGCAGCCTTGCAATGATAATGGGCGAAGGCTCCATATTTATTGTGGTGTTTTTTGCGGGAGCCTACTCCCTGCACAAATCCATTAACCAGGAGCGCAAACTACAGGAACAAAAGAAAAACTTTTTGCTTTCGGTAACGCATGAGCTGAAATCGCCGCTGGCATCAATCAAAATACTTTTGCAAACCATACAAAAGCGCGATTTAACCCGGGAACAGGTGTCGAATTTTATCAATAAATCGTTAATGGATATTGAGCGGCTGGATGATATGGTTGAAAACATGTTGCTGGCTTCCAAAATTGATAACCAATCCTATACTTTTCCTAAAGATAAGTTTAGCCTTTCGGTATTGGTTGATAGCATTGTAAACCGTTTGCAGATTACCAAGTGCGAAGGCAATCAGCAAATTATTGATGCTGAAATTGAACCAAAGGTTGAAATTACCGGCGATAAATTTGCATTAACATCGGTGGTTACGAATTTGATAGAGAACGCTATCAAATACTCGGGCCCCTGCGCAACGGTAGGGGTTAAATTATTCTCGAAAGAAGGTAAAGTATTTTTAGAAGTGGCCGATCACGGTATTGGAATAGCAGATCAGGAGAAGGGGCGTATTTTCGACAAGTTCTATCGCGTGGGCAGCGAGGATACCAGGAACACAAAAGGCACTGGTTTAGGTCTGTATATTGTAAAAGAAGTGCTCGAAAAGCATCAGGCCAGCATCAAAGTGAAGGATAACCGCCCGGTAGGTAGTATATTTGAAGTAGTTTTTGATTGAATGAAAACGAATTACGCGAATTGATTGAAATTTTCACCAATCTGCTTTAATATTGCTATTACGTAAATTCGTGAAATCCGATATAATTCGAGAAAATTAGTGCACAAATAATAAATCACATGCCAAACAAAAAAAGAATTTTATTAGCCGAAGATGAAGAGCATCTTTTGGAAGCCATAAAACTTAACCTTGAGTTGGAAGGCTATAAAGTTGCAACAGCTAACAACGGAAAAAAAGCCCTGCAAATATTTAAAGAAGAGCGTTTTAACCTGGTGATACTGGATGTTATGATGCCCGAGATTGACGGCTTTGTAGTTGCAGAAACCATCCGCCTTGAAAACTCTGATGTGCCCATCATGTTTTTAACGGCTAAAAATACTAATGAGGATAAAATATCGGGTCTTAAAAAGGGAGCCGATGATTATTTGACCAAACCCTTTAACCTGGAAGAATTGATACTACGGGTGAACAACCTGGTAAAACGCAGCCTGAAAGGTGATGATCTTAAAGAGTTTAATAGTTATAAGATTGGCGACAAAACCATTCACTTTAACTCTTTTGAACTGGTAAATGCTGATGGTTCCATCACTGCATTAACCAAAAAAGAAACCATGTTATTAAAACTGCTTATTGAGCGCAGAAATGACGCGGTATCGCGCGAGCAGATATTAGAAACGGTGTGGAATTATGACGTGTATCCGTCAACCCGTACCATTGATAACTTTATACTTACCTTCCGTAAGTATTTTGAACCTGATCCTAAAAACCCGGTATATTTTCACTCAATACGTGGTGTAGGCTATAAATTTACTGATACTCAGCATTAATGTTCACCAATAGGACCCGTTTATTCATCGGCGTTTTATTTTTTCTATCGCTGATATTGTTGATTTATCTACAGCATTATGAGTTGGCGGCCATTGCGCTGATGATGATTGTTTTATTGGGATGGGATTATATACGGCAAGGAACGCTTGTTGTTGCCGCCAAGAGTTTTCATCATAAAGAATATGACAAAGCCGAGCACCTTTTGCTGGAAATATTAAAGCCCGAATGGTTAAGGAAAGGCCGGCGGGGTTATTATGAATTTTTAATGGGCGGTGTTTGCCTGCAAAAGCAGGATTTTGAAGATGCCGAGAGGCATTATGAAATTGCGGCTCAATATCCACTTCGTTCGGTAAATGATCATGTGGCGGCATTGGTACATGTGGCAAACATCAGCATTAGGTTGGGTAATTATGATAAAGCTGAGGCCTATTTACAACTTACCGAAAAACACCAGGAAAAAATAAATGCCAAAATGAAGGATGTGATCAGCCGCCTTCACCAGGAAATAAAAAAGCACAAACCGTAGAAACGCAAAATATGGCGTCTCTACCTTTATAAATATGAGAGATTCGTTACTAATAAAAGCTGCATTTTCGGAAGCTACCGAACGCCCGCCTGTATGGATGATGCGCCAGGCCGGTCGTTTTATGAAAGAATACTGGGAAATAAAAAACAAATATTCTTTCCTGGAAATGTGCAAAACCCCCGAACTGGCTGCCGATGTAACCATGCTGCCGGTTGATCTTTTGGGAATAGATGGTGCCATTTTATTTTCAGATATACTGGTAACCGCCGAAGCTATGGGTGGCGATTTGAGTTTTACCCAGAATATTGGGCCCAAGTTTGCCAACCCTGTACGCACCAAAGCAGATATTGATAACCTGCAAACAGATGTATCGCACAAATTGCAATATGTGGCCGATGCTATTAAAGTTATTCAGCAACGTTTAAAAGGCAGTATCCCGCTAATTGGCTTTGCGGGCGCGCCATTCACAGTAATGAGTTATTTGGTTGAAGGCGGATCGTCAAAAGATTTTAAGCTGACCAAGCTGATGCTGCACAATGAGCCGGAGATGGCCCATCAACTGTTATCAAAAATAGCTACTGTAACAGCCGATTACCTGAACATGCAAATTGCTGCGGGCGTAAATGCCGTGCAAATATTTGATAGCTGGGCGCAGGCCCTGGCATGGGATGATTATAAAGAGTTTTCGCACCGCTACATTGCCGAAATTATCAGTAAGCTGAACCGTAAAGATATTCCGGTAATTTCTTTCTGCAAGGGAAGCTCAGTTTTTGCGCCGCTAATGGCCGAAGCGAAACCGGATGTTATTTCTGTCGACTGGAACGTGGACTTGCTGGATATTAAAAAACGCTTACCGGCAGGTATAGCTGTGCAGGGCAACCTTGATCCGCATATTTTGTATGCCGATAAAAAAGTAATTAAAGAACGTATTTACCGCCTGTTTGACCGCATGAAAGGCGAAAACGGATTCATATTTAACCTGGGCCACGGCATTATGCCTGATATCCCTTTTGACAATGTGAAATATGCGGTAGAGATTATAAAAGAATACAGAAATTAGATTAATACGAATTTCACAAATGAATACTAATTTTCACTGATCTGTTTTAATAGTGTTTGGTGAAAATTAGTATATAAATAAGTGCTTAATTCGACAATAATTAGAGAAAATTCGTGTATCAGTACATTCTTGCCATACATATCATTTTTGTAGTCTGCTGGATGGCGGGGTTGTTTTATGCTGTGCGCCTGTTTATTTACCATACCGAGGCACAGCAAAAACCCGAGCCCGACCGCACCATCCTCTCCAACCAGTTTGAGATTATGGAACGCAAGCTGTGGTACATTATCGCCGTACCCTCCATGATATTGGTACTGGCTGCGGGTATAACCATGCTTTGCCTGGAACCTGCCTGGCTTGATCAGCCGTGGATGCACATTAAATTATTTTTTGTAGGCTGCTTGCTGGTTTATCATTTTATCTGCCAAAATAAAATGAAACAAATGGCCAGCGGTATTTACAAATGGACATCTACCCAGTTACGCATCTGGAATGAAGTAGCAACCGTTTTGCTTTTCGCTATCGTATTTCTGGTAGTGTTAAAAAATGCAGTGAACTGGATTTACGGCCTTGTAGGACTGATCCTTTTATCTATTATCCTGATGATGGCGGTGAAGATTTATAAAAGAATGAGGATGAAGGAATAATACGATTACTTAAAATCCACTACTTTCAAAGAAGAATGATTAGCTATTAATTGAAAGTCCCTGTCGTCATGCAGCAGTGTTATCCCTCTTCTAATAGCATAAATTGCTATTAAGCAGTCATTGGGCTTACGAACGGTTATCCCTTTTTTTCTTAGCCCCCTATAAAGCTCAGCGGCTTCAATGGCAACAGCATAAGGGTTCTCAATTAGTCGTGTAAGGCGATCGAAGTGTTGTTTTACGGTTCGTTCATCGGCATCTGATGCCACTCCCTGTAAAATTTCCTGAACTATAGTCGGACATGTTGCTACAATTATACTTGTAAGATTATTATCTAAAAACTTACAGGCATCGGTCTCAATATCTTTGAAATAATTTACCCATACCGATGTATCCACTAAAATAGTATCCATTATTGGAAAGCAATTTCATCTAATTTTATCTTCCCTTTTAAAGAAGATAGTTTTTTTTGATTTTCGATAGTGACAAATAGCCTTAAAGCTTCCTCAACAATTGCTTTTTTAGTTTTCACTTTGCTTAATTTCTGCGCTGCAGCCATTAAATCATCATCTATTTCAATATTGGTTCTCATACACATAAATTTTAATAAATATACACATTATTTGTATAGCTGCTTACAAACAAGTGTAAAGATTTATAAAAACAGCTCATTTATTCGCTATAAATAAGCCCATCCTTCATTACAAACCTCACCTGTTTTACCGCCTTAATATCTTCCGCGGGATTACCAGTTACCGCAACCAAATCGGCCAGATAGCCTGGTTTAATATTACCCAAGTCTTTTAATCCAAACACCACTGCATTTGTTGATGTTGCTGAACGGAGCACGTCAATCGGTTTCATGCCATATTCTACCATCAACAGCATTTCGCGGGCATTATCGCCATGTGGAAAAACGCCTACATCGCCACCCATGCAGATAGTCACCCCGGCTCTTATCGCCTCGGTAAAAATATAGTGTTTATGCTTTACTGCGGCTGGGTCGGCATCTATACCCTTTTTCCACCCGTGATAGGTTGATATAGCCTCGGTGGCTGCGAGCGTGGGGCACAGCGCAATGCCTTTATCTTTCATCAGCTTAAATAATTCAGGCGTACCTCCGTCTCCGTGTTCAATGGTGGTTACGCCGGCAGCTATGGCGCGCCGCATGCCTTCTTCCGTGCCCGAATGAACTACCACCATACGGCCGCTGCTTTTGGCAACCTGCACGGCTACTTTCAATTCATCTTCTGTAAAAGTTGGCGCGGCGGTATTATTTAATCCCCATCTATAATCTACATAAATTTTTACCAAATCGGCGCCATGCCCAATTTGCGAACGTACAGCATGCGTTATGCCATCAATGCCATCAGCTTCTTCGCCGCCTTTAATTACATCTGCCTCGCTTACTAAAACTTTTGGTCCGTAGCTACCCGTTGCCACAATGGCGCGTGTGGCGCATAACATTCGCGGTCCAGGAATAACGCCTTTTTCAATGGCAGTTTTTAAGCCAACATCATCATAACCTGCGCCTTCGGTACCCAGGTCGCGCACGGTGGTAAAACCTGCCAGCAAGGTCGCTTTTGCATGGGTAACTGCCCTGGCGGTGCGTTCGGCCCGGCTTTCGGTTAGCACCTGATCGTCCCAGCTTACTTCATTGTAGGGGTGCAAAAACAAATGCGAATGGCCCTCAATCATGCCGGGCATTAACGTAGCGTCTTTTAATTCTATTATTTTGGCAGTTGATGGCACAGTGATGGAAGCAGCATCGCCGGCGGCTTCAATATGGTTATCCTTTACCAATACCCACCAGCCGGTGTGCATTTGCTGGCCATCGAAAACGCGGTCGGGTTTTAAAAGGATATACGTACTATCTGTTTTTTGCTGCGCGATAACCTGACCGGCGCATATCAAAAGAACTGCAATTATGATAAGCTTGATTGATTTCATCAGCATAAAGATAATATTTACAACCTAACAGTTTAAATATCCCCTTCACGTTGACTAATTTTTTTTAATGCGATGCAACCATTTAACTAAAGTTTACATCTTACTTTTAAATGATGTTTTTGGAACACAAGTACACAACCGACGAACTGATAAAAAGATGCAAAGCCGGCGAACGCAAAGCCCAGGAATTGCTGTATAAACAGTTTGCCTCAAAAATGCTGGGCGTATGCTGCAGATACGCTACAGACAGGATGGAGGCCGAGGATATGTTGCAGAACGGTTTCATAAAGGTTTTTCAGAAAATAGACGACTACCGCGGCGATGGATCATTTGAGGGATGGATACGGCGCATTATGGTACACTGCTCTATTGAATATTACCGCAAACACCATAAAATGATGCAGGTAGTTGAGCTGGACGATTCGCACAACCAGGCATCAGCCAACCCGCTGGCCACGGCGAAGCTGGCCGCTCAGGATTTGCTGCTTTTGATACAGCAATTATCACCAGGATACCGGATTGTGTTTAACCTGTATGCCATTGAAGGTTATTCGCACAAAGAAATAGCTGCAATAACGGGAATTACCGAAGGTGCATCAAAATCACAACTATCAAGGGCAAGGGCAGTACTAAAGGAACAGATAACAAAAATGGAGGGAAAACAATATGGATACGCAGGATAAAGACATGGATGAATTATTTAGCTCGAAGCTGAAGGATTTTGAAATACCGCCATCGGCCGGGGTTTGGGATAATATAGCAACTGAACTTGAAGCCGGAAAACGCAGAAACAGGCTTGTCCCTATATTGAGTATTGCCGCCAGTGTTATTGTTTTGGTTGGTGCAGGTGTTTTGTTTATTACTCAAAAACAATATCCTGCTAAAAATAACCAAACAACGGCTAAAATTACCGGACCTGTTTTAAAGGCTGACACAGCCCCAAAAGTAATAGTTGTAAGGCCTGCCGTTTATGCAACAGTGGTTAAGAACAGTGCTAATCATCAGGCCAAAATAATAAGGGCAGTTGGTATAGTTAAGCATTTAGCAAATGATACTTTAAAGCCCGCAAATACTGCTGAACAACCGGTTTTGGCCGATGTAAATCAAAAGCCGCAGGAAGTTATTAAGCCTGTAGTGCCCGATGAGGACATAACATTACAACCCATGGAAATGCCCGTTTTGGATGCAAAACATACACTGGCCAATGTGCAATTACCGGGTGCAGATAAACAGAACGTTAAACCTGTTAAAAAAAGGCATCGCCTGAATACATTTGGAGATATGGTAAATGCCGTGGTAGCTAAAATTGACAAGCGGCAGGATAAGTTTATACAATTTTCGAATACCGATGGCGATGAAGCCACTATAACCAGTGTGAACCTGGGTTTAGTTAAAATAAAGAAGGAAGAAAAGGTTGATTGAGTTGAATTAGTGAGTGGTTAACCGGGTTAAATTTTATTAATAAAAAAACGTACAACAATATGAAACGAATAATACTAATACTCATCATTGCATTTGCCGCCAATACGCTGTTTGCAAAAGGCAGCGATGCCGATACTGCAAAAAGAGATACCGTGGCCATAAAAAAAGGAGCGACCATTAAATTTGGCTATGGCGATGATGCTGCTCATATAAATATCAATAAAAATGCTGACAGTACAGAGCACCATCATTCAGCCTATCCACGTTTTTCTTTTGGGATAACCCTGGCGCGGCTTGATTTGGGTTTGGCTACTTTGGTTGATAATGGCAGCTTTACGCTAAGGCCGCAAAATCAATTTTTAAGGTATCGCTCATGGAAAACAAGTAATCCGGGTTTTGATTTGTTTCAGTTTAGCGCACGATTCAGCGATTCATTTAAGCTATACTTAGCAGCAGGGTTTGACTGGACAAATATCCGCCTGCGCGAAAATGTGACCATTTTACCCAACCAGTCATCATTGAGTTATGTGCAAAATGATTTGGATTTGAGTAAAAACAGGTTTTCATCAACCTACCTGCGTTTACCATTATCTTTTGAATTCAGAACGAAAGAAGATGCCAACGGTACCCGGTTTCATTTTGTGATAGGCCCCGAGGGAGGGTTTCTGCTTACTGCTAGTGTTAAACAAATAAGTACCGAAAATGGCAAGCAAAAGATAAACGATACCTATAACTTTACCACATTCAGATACGGGGGTGTTGCACGTGTTGGTTATGGTGCCTGGGGCATATTTGCCAAGTATTACTTTAACAATATGTTTGAGAACAGCCCCGACCAAAATGGTCTTCATGACTTTGCATTTGGTATAATGCTGGGCTTTTGAGGACAGCGTTCGGAAGATAGATTTTCTTACAATTATGAAATGAGGGGTGTCATGCTGAGGCACTCGAAGCATGTGCGTAAAGGCCATACGCCAATGCATAAACGTTAATGCATAAGCGTAGAGGCCCACCCGCGTGCTTCGAGTGTCTACCCATGACATGTTTGAATAATTAAATCGATAGAAAGATTCCATAGGAGTCAAATATTGGTAGAAAAAAAACAAATAACCATATCGTGCCATCGGTACGAAACCTGTACATTGGCATGTAGCGTACCTACGGCACGCCAAAACATTTTGCAACAATATTTTCTACCGATATTTTGCACCTACGGCGCATTTTTGTCATTTCACCTTTAGATTCCAGCCGGATTTTAATATTCAGCATGACACCCTTTTTTAATCTTCCGACCACCTGTAGTGACAACACCGACAAAGGCAACATCCGCTGATTTAATTTTTATTGGTCAGCGTATAATGAAGCGAATCTGTTTTTGTTAGTTGCCAATTTTCGTTTAACTGCAATTTCCAGCCGTTGCCTTCAATTAGCTTGCCATTTTGGGTTAGGCCGCCTTCATTTGCCGGTAAGGTTATTACCTGCCAGTCTTTCATGAGCATGCCGGGTGCAGCAACCTTCACTTGTCCCCATTTGTCCCTCACTTCGGCTATCGGGTACACTGTTCCGTGTTCGCCCAAATCAAACAGGATGCTGGGGTTAAAGCCTATATTCATTTTTATAAGGGTAATAGTTAAAACCGGTTTTTTTGTAAAGAGATCAACATATTGATTTACCATCTCCAGCCGTTTTTTCTCTTTCACCATTTCTGAAGCTATAATAGCATCGCCATTATATTGTTTTTCCAGTGCGGCTATTGATTTACTGGTAGTATCTTTTGGTAAATTGATATGATAATATTGGGAAATAAGTACAGGGAAATCTGAGTTGGAATCAACTCTCAGTGTCCAGCCGGGAAATTTTTCGTACAACAAGTAGCCATACATCGGCCCGCTGATATAGGCGCTTGCGCGGATGAATGATTTACGTTCGCCCAGGGTATCAATTATATGGAATAAATATTGGCGAATGCTGTCTTTTTGCCGGCCGATGATTACGCCGGTGTACTCTGCCAAACCTTCATTCATTTCTAAAATTCTTTCATTGGCGAATGTGCCGGGGAAAAGTTCATGTCTCTTTTCTCTGAAAAGAAGAGCGTTGGTTAAATCTTCACTACGCTGATCAATCGGTTTGCCTAAAGCGGCTTTTAGGGCTTCCATTTCTAATAAAAAATAAATCCGGCCATACATACTGCCTAAATGGTCGGACGTAGGGCTGCGCTGATTGAACGCCAATTTATTTTGAATACGGTGAAAAGACTCGTGTACCATCAGGTTAAGGCGTTCGTCATGATTGGTAGGTAAGGGCCACATTATTACCGACCACCTTTTACCTTCCCAAATTAATGATGTATTGGCGATTATAAGATCCTTTGGTAAAACGCCTTTAAAAACGCCGTCATTAGGTTTTAATATCCCGGCGCTGTCGGCCACATTTGCATAAGCCACTCTTGATCGTGGTTCTACCAATATCATTGGCCCATAAAGTGTTGCGTTCCATATATGTTGATGTTGGCTGGCAAATGCTACTTCTTTAAAGTATGATGCCGCTAACCGGCTTGTTGTATCTGTGGTTTGTGCCTGGCACGTATAACCCAAACAGCAGGTTAATAATATAATTATCTTTTTCATGTTCTTTTTATCAATAATAATAAGTGAGGCGCATACCGCTGGGCATAATTATATTAAGTGCGCAAAATTTTATATCTGTGGCACAGCGAGTGGCCGTTCATATCCAAAAAATAACCGTTGCTATAAAAGATCATCCATTTTTAAGGCTATTTGCATAAATTAGTTAATGCGTAAATTTCTCCTGCATTTTCTGTTCTGGATTATTTTCTTTTTGATGTGGAACCGGGTTGTGAATTTCTATGTAAGCAGTAACATCAACCGGCTTTACTTTTCGGTATTGGATGTAAGCCTGATTATTTTCGCCTTTTATAGCATCTATCTGTATGTAATGCCCAATTACCTGAAAAATAAAAATATAGCGCTGCTGATATTGTTATCTCTTTTTTTAACCGTGTTATTGGCCGGTATTTACGCATGGATGATGGGCATTTTTTTACATATTATGCTAATGCCTATTAATTTCGATTTTTCGTGGGATTATGCCGACTTACAATACAACCGTTTCTTTATAGCACTATTAGGCGTACTTGGCGGTTGTTTTGTAAAACTGGCGGTAGACCGATTGGAAGTGGGACGAAGAATGGAAGCTATGGAAAAAGAAAAATCACTGGCAGAGCTTACCTACCTGAAAGCGCAGATCAATCCTCATTTTTTATTCAACTCCCTTAACAGTTTGTATACGCAATTAGAACATAGTCCCGAAGACGCGAAAGGCACATTGATATCCATCGCCGACTTGTTGCGCTATCAGCTATACGAATGTAATGCTGATTTTATTCCGGTGGTAAATGAAATTGCTTACCTCAAAAACTACTTTAACCTGCAAAGTATCCGTAATGATAACTGCCAGGCTTCGCTTATAATTAATGGCGATTATGAAAAGTTGCTGATTGCCCCGTTATTGCTCATTCCGTTTGTAGAGAATGCATTTAAGTATGTTTCTGATTACGATGAGGAAGAGAATTTTATAAAAGTGAAGGTTGATTTTATTGATAATAGCCTAAGTTTTTGCTGCATTAATACTTTCACTAACGATGGTAAAGAAAATTCCCGCGACGACAATAAAGGCATCGGCATTCCAAATGTAAAGAAACGCCTGGATTTGATTTATGGCGATAACTATAGCCTGCACGGGAAATTAGATAATGGTTTGTATACGATGGATTTAACAATAAAATTAAGATAGATGCTTAATTGTTTAATAGTAGATGATGAGCCACTGGCCCGGCAGCAAATTGAAATGTATGTGGGTAAAGTGCCTTTTTTGAAGTTGATTGCTTCGGTACGTAATCCGGCTGTTGCTAAGGAGGTTTTGCAGGCAGAATTGATTGACCTTATTTTCCTTGAT
This sequence comes from Bacteroidota bacterium, assembly GCA_013286985.1. The sequence continues at coordinate 16,669 of JABDEQ010000039.1, forward strand.
ATTCAGATGCCTCAAATGAGCGGCATCGATTTTTTAAAAAATAACGATATTTTTCAGCAGGTTATATTCATAACAGCTTTCCCCGAATATGCGCTTGAAGGATTTGAACTGGAAGCTACTGATTACCTGATGAAACCTGTAACCTTTGAACGTTTTTTAAAGGCATGTGAAAAAGCATTGGTAAAGGTAAGCGGTTCTGAAACCATCAAACTAAACAAAGAGCATCCGGATTTTTTATATGTAAAATGTAACCAGCGTTTTGAAAAAATATGGATTGATGATATTTTATTTATCGAGTCAATGCTCAACTATATTAACATCATCACCATGAATAAAAAATACACCGTTTATTCCAGCCTTAAAGCAGTTGAAAGCAGCCTTTCTGCAAATAAGTTTTTACGAATTCATAAGAGTTATATGGCGGCCATAAACCACATCCATGCTATTGATAACAACCAGGTGCATGTGGCAGAATATAAACTGCCTGTAAGTCGGTCGAACAAACAGGCAGTTTTGCAAATAGCATCAGCGCTTGGCTTTTAATTTTGCTGATTCTTTATACCTCAACTCTGTAATTCCTGAATATAAATTACTTCAAGCATCAGGTTATTCAGTTTCAGTACCGGTAAGTTATTGCCACCGTTATCGCCATATATTTCAATCACAAACTGCAAGCTACCATTGTTTAATGACGGCCCCTGATCTTTAAACCAATTAAGTATGGTTGTGGTTAGGTTACAGGTAAAGCTTTTGGAATTAATACAATAGTTACCCGCCTGGCCAATATCCCAATCTTTGTCCAGCTCAAATAAGAAAGGCGTAGCCAATAATACAGGTATGGCAATCTGGTTAAAGCTATCCGAGCCCTTAAGGTTATACAGGTACAGGCATTCTACCTTAATGGTTTGGTTTAAATTATTGGCATTTTGTAACAGTGTTTTAAACAGGTTTTGCATATGCACCGCCAGGTTAAGCGTTGCCGGCGTACCCGGATTTTGTATTTGGGCTATGTATATGCTTTCATTACAAACCAGCAGCGGCACCAATTCATTATAAAACTTAACCAGCGGCGTTTTATAAATAAAGTTTTCATTGGTGGTTTTAAATTGCCCGTCTGGTTTTTCTATCAAATCGGCATTTCTTACCAGTTGTGCGCCGCCCCAGGCGTTTTGCCTTTCCAAAATACTTAAAGCTTCAATGGTGAGGTTACGCAAAGGCACCGTATTACGGTCGTTGTAAAGCAGATATTTTTTCACCTTGCCGTCCATCTGATAAAAGGTGTTGCCATCGCCCGGCAAGTATCCGGCAAGTGATAAATTGAGTGCCGGGGCCGAATTAAGAGGGTTTACATCTATAACCAGGTAACCAGTATCCGGTTGCGATGATTCAATAATATTATAATTGTAGGTAATAACCGGTAAAGCCTTTGCATTTTTCAGCATCAGTTTTCGCTGTTGAACTACCTGGTGCCATTTTGTCCAGGCATTGCCAACGTCTGTTATCAGCTGCCCGAAAGCTTGTACTGCCTTTACAGCAATTGGATCTGTTGGCGATTTGATTAATGCGCTAACAATATCGGCCTGTATAGCAGGATATACGGTTATAAAATTAGCCAGCGTTGCGGGCAGCAGTGTAGGATCATAATTACCATCAGCCAGATAAAACAGCTTACGCGAGCTATCACTTTGGTTGGTGTAGTTAAACTGTAGCTGTATGTCAACCTGATCCTGCCCCGCCAGCGGTGGCATGTAGTTAAAATCATAGCCCCATTGTACCGCTTGTTGTAGTGTAGTTGATTGATCTTTATCACCTGATGGCGCATAATCAACCTGCTGATTTACCAGCGAAGGTGGTGTTGGATAGCTTCTTAATGCAATAGGTATTTCTACAGGGCCAACTTCGGTTAAGGCAACATCTAAAGGATTAATAAGGGTTAGCCATGACGATGCGAGGTATTCGCCCATGTTTTTAACCTGGTCAATCTGATGTTCGATGTATGAAATTTTAAACTTCATATCACTGAACTTAAAGCTGCTGTGTTTTTCAGCATCTTTGGCTTCAAACAGGTAGGTGAGCCATGAAGCACCGCCATCAGAAGAACCCAGCGGAATTTTGGCAGTTGAAAGGGTATATTGATCAGCTATTTTTTCGTCGTCACCAAACACCGCATGGCGGGCACGGATTGCAGTAGCGAAAGTTCCGGCCATATCACCATACATTTGTGGTACATAAGGCGGCTTGGTAACCGGTTGGTTGCTGCCATCAAAACCATATAAAACCTTAACCGAGTTTTGTACGATAGTATTGATTTTATACGAATTAGATAGCTGGATAAGCAACTGTTGTTTCAGTTTTTCTTTCGCATTGTCCAAACTTGAATTATCCGGTGCATCAATTTCAATAATGTTGTTCACATTGCCGGCAATGCCTTCGGCAATTAACTCTTTTGCATCAAGTACTTTTTGAAGCGATGTCCCATCGTCGATCAAAAATGCGGGGACTGCATATTCTGCCGTTAAAAACAGGTCGATTGCTTCCAGGCAGGTACGGCCCCAGCTATCCAGATCAATATCCGAAAATGTTTTAACCACAGGTGTACCAATCGGATAACTTTGCCCGGATTGGTATTGATTGATGGCAACTTTTTCAAAAGTTTCTAAGCTGTTTGCTAACGGCTGCGGCGCAAAGAAGTATTGCTGCGAGTTATCAATAGTATAGTAAATACCATTCTTTCCGTTACTGTCAAAATGCACCACCCAAATTTTCTTATCATCGGTATCATTGCTTTCGCGGTCTAGTCCTACGGCAATTTTGAGGAAGTTGCCAGCTACAGGTAAATCTTTAAATGATGTTTCAAACTGTGTAGCAAATGCGGCAAGCGATTGCATTGGCGGCGCATCACCTGTCTTCCTTTTTACCGATGGATCGGAAGTTGCAGGTTTCAGCGCGGTTACGGCAGCATTTACTGCAGGTTCGCCGGCAAAAGCAGGATCAACATTGGCTGTACGGCTGATAGAAAGCTGCACGGTCAACTCAAAAATAAGCTCGCTGTTATTGAAATTGATATTAAAGGTAAGCGCAGGGAACGATGGCGCCACAGCAGTTGCCGGGTTGGCAACTACCTGGTTTAAATAGGTCCATATGTCGCCTGCATAACCTGCTAATACAGATGAGTCAATTGCTATCTGGCTTTGCGCATCATCTGCATTGATACTACTTGCCAGTGTTACCTTAATATCTTTTTGAATAAGCTGATAGTATATTTTCTGGTAGGTTACCATATCGATTTGGGCGTTTTTAATCGCCTCATTTTCTGATAACTTCGGTGTAACCGTATACCGGGAAGGATCAACTATCGCATAAAACTCCAGCTGTGTTTGGCTGCCTGGTTTAGCGAAATAATAATAAGCCGTTAAACTTGGCCATTGCAAAATGGAAAATAAATTGTCCGAATAGAGGCTGGATAGAACGATGTCATGGTTGCCATCATTCAGCGTAGTGTTAATCATGTTACCAAACATATCCTGCCAGTTCAATCTTACATTTACCGAATTGCCAATACCTGCGTAAGGATCATCAATTGCCGATGGATAGGTGGGTTTAACAGGCTGTATGCGGCTGGCATCCTTCACATTTTTTGCCAATGGAATTAAGGAATTGTATTTCCAGTTTTGATCGACCAGGGCCTTGGCTGAAAGTGCTTTCAGGTTTTTTACCTCATCAGGATCATGCTCATTTACCGGCCCAACAGGCAACAGCGACCAAACACCGTTAAATACATTGGTCTCTATTATTTGATATCCAATTAAGTTGTACTGGTAGTTGAGGTAATTAATATCCTGGGTATGGCTTTGCGAACTGGCCGGGATAGGATATGGTTCAACAGGAACGTAATCGTCCGGTTTTGTACGTTCGAGCATAAAGCCTGCATTACCCGGCGTAGCCAGTGCTGTTAAAGTGCTTAAATTATCAGCTTTAACATAAACTGTAGTACTCGCCTGATTTATTGGTGTTGCTATGGTTACGCTATTAACAAAATTGATGGATAAGCTTTGTTTATAGGTAATCAACACATAAATTTTGCCGGTATTGCTCTTGCTGAATATGGTTGAAGGCAAGCCGTTTCCATCGCCTGTTTTATAGTACAGGTAATAACCGCCGGTGCGTGTAATACTGCACTGCCACAGGTAACTGATAAATTGCTTAAATGTATTTACCGTTGTTTTGGGTTCTGCTAAAGCGGAAACCAAAGCGCCCCGAACCGGGTTAGTTTCGGTTGAAAGGTTAGCTTGCACCAAAGCAAGTGTGATATCGCTGTTTTCTGCCGATTGTAAGCCATCCGGTGTATTGCCGCTATTATCTGGCGGATACAATACCTGTATCTGCTGAATGAAACCATCACCACTACCGGAGTTCATATGTTGAATTAAACGCTCCAGGTATACAATGCCGGTATCGTTGGCCCCGGTTACTTCATAGGCATTGTCAAGTATAGTAGCATCGGCCGATTTATTGACAATTTTTTGAATATCTACCTCAACAATAGTTGAAAAAGCATAGTTAGGTGATTCTTTTTTAAATCCGCCTGCGCTGTCTTTTTCTAGCAGGATCACTTCCAGCCCCAAATCCTCTACAACCGGTTGGTCCGGTGGTAGCAATTTGTTTATCAGCGCGTCTGAGAAATTCCAGATAGTTGGACTTGTTGCCAATTGGTTTGGTGGCGTGCCTATTGGTAATGCCAACTTACCGGGATACTGCCATGCAAAACCGGGTTTTAAAGTAAATGTTTCATTTACCCATTTGCCCATCGGCGCCGGCTGAGGTGGTACTGGTGTAGTATCCGGATCGAGCGTTATACTTACCAGATCATTGATACGGCTAATAGTGTTATCGGTAATTTTAACATTCAATGTTGATGAATCGCAGGAATTATCAAATTGCATCCAGCAATTTGGCCCGGTATCCCCGGTTTTGGTCAATTGAATGCTCAGGTCATCCCCGGTTTTTACGGCAGGTAATGCAAACTGTTGACCGTTAAGCGAGTAAAGTCCTGATGTTGCCGTCAGGTCGCCCGGTATTGGCAAGCGCATACCGTGCAGGAAGTAGCGGGCAGCCATTGCAGATATGCGTGCTATATTATCAGTAGTATCGAAAGTAGAAACCACAGTGTCTACATTCAACACGTTTAAATTAGGAATGACTACCGTATTGGTATTAAACAAGTTGGTAAGCACTGAGTTAGCCGGGTTATTGGCGATAGAATCAATAGTTACCCCGTAATAGGTAGATACGGTTTCGAAAGAATCCGTTCCGGTAGTTGGGTAGCTTACATCCGGCAGCGTCAGTTTTGCCAAACTTAATAATGCCAGTGAATCTTTTACCGCTTGCAGCACCTGAATGGTTGTGGCTGGGGTGGTACCGGTTACAGGCTTCATAGCGGCAGCAATTTGTGTAATGGTTTGCCCCGGAGCTATGGTGTAATCATTAAAGCCGGTTATTTTAACCACAACGTTTGCGGCCACCAAACCCTGAATAGCAAGGTTACTATCGGTGTTTAAATCGCTAACCTGCACTTTAAACCTATCCGCTATAGTTTGCAGCGAATCCTTGTATTGTACCTGGTAACTTAATCCGGATATCTTTAAGGAGAGCCCGGTATTAAAATTCACGGTGCTATTGGCTGTTGCAATTGCTGCAGGGGTTAGGTTATTGGTAATAATGACGGTACTATCGGTGCAATTATAGGTGAGCTCATTAAAATGAGTAACCAGCGTATTTAAGCTTTCGTTTTTGCTGGTAATGCCATAATTAAAGTTTTCAAACTCGCCAATAGCATCCTGCAATGCCGATTTTGCCACCATCAAAATATAATCCTGAAAAATAAAGGCAGGCATGGGCTGTGATGTGGCATCATTACCCATAAATAGCGAGGTGATACCGTGCAACATTTCGTCGGCTGCATCACTGGCACTTTCCAAGTTGTTTTGGTAGTTTACTTTTAATTTTTCAAGCTCATCCTCTATCGCCTGCATGTAGTTTTCGTCTACATTCTGGGTGGTCAAGGTACTGCTGGTGCCATTCAATTTCCACGATAGCTGCAGTGTTGGGAAGAGCGGTAAAATACTGGCGTTAATGTTTATTGCTTTACCCTGATTTTGCGCCAGAACATAATCAGGATCCATCACATTGATACTAAAGTACGCTTTCAGGAACGGCTCAATAGCAGAATATGGTATCGGGCTAGGGTTAGATGATGTATCTGCCAGGTAGGCGTAAATTTGTTTCAATACATCAACCGATACATTTTCTGTTTTCAGGTTATCGAGCGTGGTATTTGATTGCTTACTGTTAACAGCTGCATTTATGCACCAGTATAAAACACCTTTAACCAGTTTATTTAGTGAGGCATCTTTTACGCTTCCGTCGGCAGGGGCATCGATATATAAAATATTGGCAAATTGCGCTGCCTGAGCTTTGCCGGCCGCCG
>JABDEQ010000040.1:0-108 GCA_013286985.1 Bacteroidota bacterium
GGGCGTAATGATCCTTAATAATTTATTATCGGTAGGCGATGACAACGTTATTAATATCCGCACTAATAACGATAAAATAACGGAAGTATCATCCCCGGTAATTGATTG
>JABDEQ010000040.1:118-23052 GCA_013286985.1 Bacteroidota bacterium
TAATTATACCGAATGGGGGAAATACATCCACCAAAATTATAAAGCAGAAATAGCGGGTGTATTAAAAATTCCAGCTGTTTTGAGGGCGCAGTGGGGTATTTATAAAAATCTGCTGTGTGGTGTTACCACGGTAGTTAATCATGGCGAAAAACTAGGTACGGAGCGCGATATCATTACTGTTTTTGAGCAAACGCACTGTCTGCATTCGGCAAAGTTTGAAAAAGGCTGGTGGTTTAAGTTGAATAATCCCTTAAAAAAGAGTCTTCCGGCAAACATTCATACAGGCGAAGGAAGTGACCGGATGGCAGAAAATGAGATTGATAAATTAATTAGCTGGAACCTGTTGCGAAAAAAGTTAATTGGCGTGCACGCGGTTGCCATGACCGAAAGCCAGGTGAAGAAATTTGATGCAATAGTTTGGTGCCCGCAATCAAATTACTTTCTGCTTAATAAGACAGCTCCGGTTGATATGTTAAATAAGTATACTACTATGCTTTTTGGAACTGATTCAACCCTTACCAGCGATTGGGACATATGGAGCCACCTGCAAACGGCCCGCAAAACCGGTTTATTAAGTGATGAAGATATTTATCGCAGCTTAACAACCAACGCAGCAGAAGTATGGAAATTAAATAGCGGCGAAATAGCGGCCGGGAAAGATGCCGATATTGTTGTAGCCAATATAAAAGAGGGTTTAACAGGGTATGATGCCTTTTTTGCAGTTAAGCCGGAAGATTTGCTGTTGGTAATGCGCAAAGGGCAGGTTAACATGGCAGATGAAACAATAGCAGCCCAACTGGATGTTACAGATTTGAAGGATTTTAGTAAGATATATATCAACGGGGTTTGTAAATACATAAAAGGAGATTTACCTTGGCTGATTAAAAACATTTTGAAATATACCCCTGAAACAAAATTCCCGGTAAGTTTAACCCAATTAGTTTTATAAATGCCCGCCTTGTACCAAAAAATATTATCCAGAATAAATCGTGAAAGTAGGTATTTGTTTAGGGATGCCGGATATAGGTTGGGCCTTTACGAGCGCTTTTACAGGTCGGCGAGAGGGGCACGCATACTTAATTATCACGGTATTTGTTTAAATAATCATTTGCGATTTAATGCTATTTTTTTAAAACTAAAAACGTTTGAAGAGCATCTGAAATTTTATAAGGAGTATTTTAATATCATTTCATTGGACGACTATTATCAACAGCGATTCAGCAACGATAAGTTTAACATCTGCCTCACTTTTGATGATGGCTTTGCCAATAATTATAAATACGTTTTGCCGCTGTTAGAGCAATATCAAATTCCGGCAACTTTTTTCATCAGTACTATCAGAGCCGAAGGGGGCGATATTTTATGGAACGATTTTTTGGCGATAGTGAGTAAATATGGGCCATCAAAAATTAGTTTTAAAAATGAAGTTTATTATAAAGGTACCGGGCGCAAATATATTTCGGAAACAACAGGTATAAGTATAAACGACCAGCTCCATTACACGGGAGTGGCAGAAAAAAAGGAGATGATGGCTGAATTATATCCGTTGGTACCCTTTAAAACAAATGTGAAAGAAGAGGATTACTGGCTGCAAATGACCGAAGAACAGATAAGGGATTTAGCCCGATCGCCCCGGGTAAGTATAGGTGCACATAGCTTTTATCATAACGATTTATCGAAAATAAAAATAGAGGATGCAAGCGATGAAATGCAGACTTCAAAATTATATCTCGAAAACCTAATCGGTAAACCGGTTACGAGTTTAGCTTTTCCTTATGGGGCCTATACATCGTTAGTGGTTGCAAAGGCAAAAGAAATAGGATATAAGCAGTTGCTGGCACTTGATTTTTATAACGAGGTAGATAAACATGACGCCTTTATGCGAGAGCGATTTACCATTAATCCGTTTATATCAACCAATAACCAGATGTACGCTACAATAATGGGTAATTATGAAGACTGATGACCGTGGAAATGGATATTTTGTTGAAAGGCTGACAGAAAACAATCTGCCTGATGTAGAGAAACTGCATGCCGCCGTTTACGGAAAAGTACCACCGCCCGATTTCTTTTTAAAAAAGTATAATACTGAATTTACAGGTGTAACTCATATAGGCTATATTGCTTATAACCCCGATGGATTACCCATTGCCTACTATGGCGTTATCCCTTGCTTTATACAAATTGATGATAGGATGGTACTTTCGGCACAATCGGCAGATACCATGACACACCCGAGCTTTCGTTTTAAAGGTTTATTTGTTGAATTGTCAAATCTAACGTTTCAACTATGCCGCGACAATGGTATTAACCTGCTCTTTGGTTTTCCTAACCAAAATTCGTTGCCGGGCGCTGTAAATAAACTTAATTGGCGGGCAACAGAACAGATGGAATGTTTTGTAATTCAATCGGGCAGTTTTCCATGGCATAAGGTTTTAAATAAACTGTCTTTTCTGGCAAGGGGTTTTTCGACTTATCAGAAAAAACAATTAGACAAGCACGTATTGGCGCAACCGGGTATTGCCAACTCGGTATTTGAGGATGGTTTTGCCGGGGTTTACCGGGATAACAATTACTTGCACTATAAAACCTATACTCCAAACTATGTAGTTAAGTTAGGTAATTCCATTTTATGGATAAAGATTGGTGCTACGCTTGTGATAGGAGATATTTTAATTAAACCAGCCGATTTTGATGATATGATGCGCCACCTGCAGCAATTGGCACGCAAGCTGGGGATAGCAGAAATTTATTTTCATACAAGTACCGGCACAGCGTTGCATAATTTATTTTTAAGCAGGTGGGAGCCGATACCATCATTCGCTGTTTTGTTTCAGGATTTTAAGGGCGATGTAGCAATTGACAAAATAAAATTCACATCGGCAGACATTGATACGTTTTAAGATGAACAAATTAATACGGAGATTATTTTTCAGGGGAGCTAAAATAAATACCTTTTTGGTAACCAGGCTTGCCGAAAATGAGGTTGAAGAAACGGTGTTTTTGAAAAGCGGAAAGTACATTTTCGATATAACAAAAAATCATGGAATGATTTGCCTTGATCCTTTTTGTATAGCGGCATGGCTGCCCGAAAATAAAATGAATTTGATTGCCCTGGATGAGGTAACAATAGAATTTAAAAAGGCGGATAAATTAAATGCGGCCATCCAGGTATCTCTTATCGAAAAAATTGAAACAGAAAAAGGGGCGCTGCTTTTGTACAAAGTTGAACGGGTTAGCAATTACCAGCTAAACGTTTTGCACCGGTTAGTGTTTTTCGCTTATTTGCTGCGGTCACCTAAAAATACCTATCAAAGCCGCAGGGTGATAAGTGCACTTTATTCTTATCCGCGAAACATTATTATTGTGTCTTATCAGGATGAAAGTTATTACAATATATTCCCGATGGATATACACAGTTATCTGGAAGAAGAGGGCTTGTACATTTTAGGATTAAGGACTACCAATGTAACGCTTGAAAAAATTCTGGAAGCCAAAAAAGTAGTTGTTTGTGATACCGACAAGGTAGATATTAAGACCGTTTACGATTTGGGTAAACATGCCAGCAAATCGCCTACACCTAAAGATCAGCTTCCTTTTAAAACTACAGCAAGTGAGCTGTTTGGGTTCCCGGTTCCTGATTTTGTGGGATCATATAAGGAAATTGAAATTATTCATCATAAAAAAATGGGCTTTCATATGCTGATGCTGGGTAAGGTAGTCAACTCAAAAAAGATAAGGGAAAATACAAGTTCCTTTTATCACGTTGGTTTTTTACAGTTTCAAAAAAGCAACTACAAAAGTGTTGAGGCACTTTATTAGCAACAGATAATAATGAGATACGTTTTTGTAAGCTATAATTACTCGCCCAATTTTGATTCGCCTGCGGCCTGGTTTAAACGAACGGAGGGGTATTCGGGCGTATTGGAATCATTGAGTAAACACCATACGGTAATTAATATAAAACAAATGAACTACAAAGGCAATGTGGTTCACAACGGGGTTGATAACAGGTTTGTTGATTTTGGAGAAGGAAAAACCCATTTTCCGTTCAAGCTGCATCAGTACGTTAAAGATTTACGCCCTGAAGTAGTTATTGTGCATGGTTTGCATAATTCTTTACAACTCATACAACTGCGGCTAATTTTAGGCAAAAGAACCCGGATAATTGCTCAGCATCATGCCGAAAAACCTTCAAAAGGCCTCAAACGCATCATTCAAAAGGTTGCCGATAATTGTGTTGATGCTTATTTATTTGCATCGCATGCATTAGGAGCCGAATGGGTAAAAATCGGCAACATTGCATCAGGCAAAAAAATACATGAGGTAATGGAAGTATCTTCTTTGTTTTATCCTGACAAAAATGCATCGTTAAAACTAAACCTAGCCGGTGATCCTATATTTTTATGGGTGGGACGGCTAAATGCAAATAAAGACCCGCTAAATGTGGTAAAAGCATTTTTAAAGTTTGCAGAAAATAGCCCCGATGTCCGTTTGTATATGATTTATCATACCGACGAATTAATTGACGAAATAAAGCTCCTTTTAGCAGCGTATACTGATAATTGCCCGGTTATTTTGATTGGGAAAGTGCCGCATGATGAATTGCTTTACTGGTTTAATAGCGCTGATTTCTTTATTTCAGGCTCGCATTATGAGGGTAGCGGCACAGCGGTTTGTGAGGCTATGTCATGCGGTTGTATCCCTGTAGTGACAGATATCCCGGCTTTTAGGATGATAACAGATAATGGCAATTGCGGCTTGCTATACGAAGCAGGAAATGAAGCAGCGCTGCTTTATGCCCTTCAGCAAACAGAAGAAATGGACAGAACAGATAAGCAGGAAAGATCGCTGGCTTATTTTAAATCGAATTTATCATTTGATGCTATTGCTGGTCGTATTCAGGAAGTTTCATCGTCGCTGTGATCAATTTCATCAGCAAACAGGCTGATGATGCTTTTTGCTACCTGCTGTATCGGGAACATTCGTACCGGATCATGCCCTCTGCGGGTATTTTTCAGGATTGATAAAATCGTCGCGTTCATTTCCTCCTTATCTTTTACAACATAATGATGCCTGTAGTCTTTATTCATAGGCTTACAGAACGATACTACATGTGCGCCTGCATATAAGGCTTCGGCCATAACAGATCCAAAACCTTCATAATTTGAAGTATGCAGAAATACTTTTGAGCGTTGCATCATAGCCAAAACCTCTTCGTGAGATAGTTCGCCAACAAATAAAAGATTGTAATTTAAGCGCAACGAATTAGCCAGACTTTGCAGCAGTTCCATTTCAGGACCCTTGCCGCAAATAACCGCCTTAACTTCGGGGAAATGAATTTTCAAAGAAGCAATAGCTTGTATAAACATATGATACTGTTTCAATGGTATTAATGAACCTGCCCCTAAAACGTCAATATCCCGTTTGGCCGGGCCGTTTTTAAACAGCGTTACATCAATACCAACCGGTACAATGTTGGCAGGTAATAAACCGTAATTTTTCTGCACCTCGCTGGCTATAAAATCTGATAGTGCAATTAGCGAATCGGCTTTCGGTTTTATCCAGTTAAAATATTTATTTCCCTTTTTTGCATCCTGGCCCAAAAGCCAGCTATAGTGCTTTAGTCCGTGCGTTTTAGCAAAATAGTGCCCTACAAAGGCGCATTCGCCCATCCAGAAGCTAAGCAGGCCAAAGGGATGATATTTATTTTTTAATTTTCTTAAAATAAACCAGGCTCTTGTCCATGTTTTTAACCGTGATAATTGGCCTTCATCTTTACCACCAATAGCAATTACTTTAACGCCATGCCATTCATATTCAGTTGATATATGGGGATAGTGGAACGTTAGTACTATAATCTCCAAACCCGGGCAGATCTCTTTAAGTGCTTTTACAAACAGTTGCTGCGGAGGTATGCAGGTAGTGTCGGCCTCGTTTGCGGGGAAGCCGGGAGTAAGAATAACAAGCGTTTCAAGCGTATGCTCCATCCAGTAAAACAACTTTATTACAAAATGATAAACTCTCTTTGTTATGTGTAATCATGATGATCATTTTACCCATCTTGGCCAACAGTTCGAGCCGGGTAAGCATCGCTTTTTCGGCAACATCGTCAACTTCGCCAAAGGGTTCATCCAAAATCAATAAATCAAAATCGTGATATAGCGCCCGGGCCAGCATCAGCCGCTGCCGCTGGCCGCCGCTAATATTCTTCCCATTTTCGGTAATGATCTTATTTATACCTTCCGGATATTGGTCAGTTAAACTATCAATACCACAAAATGAAAGGGCTTTGGCTAATTTATCTTTATCATATACGCTATCGGTAAGGGTTACGTTTTTTAAAATGGAATCATTTATAAAAAATGGCTGTTGTTTAACGTAGGCCATCTTTTTCCAATAACTTTTGCGGTCGGTGCTATTGGTAATGGTATGGTTAATGGATATGGTGCCGCTATCCGGCTCCAAAAAACCAAGCAGCAAATTAATGATCGTGGTTTTCCCCATTCCCGATGGGCCTGATATCCCAAGAAAATGGCCTCGCGTAAGCTCAAAACAGCAGTTATTTAATATTGGGGTGTTTTTGTAATTAAAATCAATCGCCTGGAATTTTATAGAATCGATATAGGTTGTAGTAGGAGCACTGTTCCCGGGCAACTTTTCATCAACAGTCAGATCTTTGAGCGTGAACTCATAAGTTTTAATTTGCCCCGCGCTGTTTAATATTTTAACAATACCGGGAATAATTTTGTAAGATGCAGCCATAAAAACCCCCACATCAAGCAAGCCGATACCATGATTGTTTAAGGCCCATTTATTAAGGGTGATCAGAATCAAAAAGCCTAGTATGGCAAAAACTTCTATCAGGCGAGATGGTAACCCTTGCAATGTTTGTTGGGTGGCTATATAATCATTCAGTTGTTTTTGGCGATTATAATAACGATTGGTGAAAAAAACATGTTTATCATAAACATTGCTTTCGATATATCCTGATAACGATTCCTTTAAATACTGTAAGGTAAGTTGACTGGTTAACCTCGAGTTGCTCCGGATATCTTTTAACTTTCTTTTAATAAAATAGCCCAACAAAACTACTGGCGGCAACAGCAGCAGGAATAAAGAAAGAAACAAGGAGGGATGATAAAAAAGGATCCCGATTACAGTAAAAATGATCAGCGCTCCCTGCGAAATGATTTGCTGGATATTGGTTAAAATATAATTGCTGAATTCAATAGGCTGCTGACTTATTTTACGGATGTAAACCGACGAATCAACATGCACAAATTTGAAATAGTCATCTTTTAAGTAATGCCAGATGTTTCGTTTTGACAATCGCGAAGCAACCGCATAGAAAAACGTATTCTGCGATTGGGTAACAGCGTAAGCCGCCAGGTTTTTCAGCACATACAGCATAAAAAAGAAGCTGATGAGCCACAATGAATTTTGATTGAACCAGGATGTTAAGAAAGTATATTTATTGACCGCGTAATTGCCCGTATAAAAATTGATTACCAAAAGCAGCGCGCCCAAAAAAACAATATCCAAAATGCCGATAAGCAGATCGAGTACAATTTGCAGACAAAGCCTGCGCTTTTCCCTGCTGTTAAGTATACTTAATATGGACGTTATTAAATGTTTCAAAATGCTATTGTTCAGGCAGCTTATAATTTAAAGCTTGTACAATACGTTACGGCGATGGCAGAAATTCAGTTGCCTGCGGCAGAAATATAATTTGTATGGATTGCAAACAAATTTTCTCCGTTAAATTCTATCTGCCAATAATTTGCTTAAAACACTATTTTTGCGCTTTAATTATTTTAAGTGGGAAAAGACAAATTAAGACGCTTTGCCGAGATAGATACCTTCAGCAACGTTTTACAACTTGATGCCGGTAAGGAATTTAAAGGAAAATGGAGCAGCGATTTTTTTAAAAACGATAATCCTTTAGTATTGGAACTGGCCTGTGGTAAGGGTGAATACACCGTTAACCTGGCTACCATGTTTCCGGATAAAAACTTTATAGGGATTGATTATAAGGGTAACCGCATTTGGCGGGGAGCTAAAACAGCATTGGAAGAAGGCGTAAATAATGTGGGATTTTTACGCATCCAGATAGAAACGCTGCTGGATTATTTTGCCGCGGGCGAGGTTGACGAAATATGGATTACTTTTCCGGACCCGCAACCGCAGATAAGTCGCGAGAGGAAAAGACTGACTTCATCGCGTTTTTTGGATATGTATAAGCTGGTTGTAAGGCGGGGTGGTTTCATCAACCTGAAAACAGATAATGACAATTTGCATGCCTACACGGCCGAAAAGATAGAAGAGACCGGTTTAAACCTGCATGCCAAAACGGAAGACCTTTATCACTCCGAATTTGCAGACGAAGTATTATCGATAAAAACTTACTACGAAAAGAAATATTTAAAACACAATAAGAATATTAACTACCTTAAGTTTTCATTTTAATGTAAGCTGATGAAGGACGATAATTTTTTTGAAAGGGTTTATGAAGTTGCCAGGCTTATTCCGCCGGGCAGGATAACTTCTTACGGCGCTATTGCCGCTTACCTGGGTACAAAAGGATCGTCGAGGATGGTAGGCTATGCGATGCAGGCATGTGGCAGGGCTAATCCGCCGGTGCCGGCACATAGGGTGGTAAACAGGCAGGGTTTATTAACGGCAAAGTTTCATTTCGGTGGTAACCTGATGGAGCAAATGTTGGAAAGCGAAGGCGTAAAGGTAATAGACGACCAGGTGCAGGATTTTAAAACCTTATTTTGGGACCCTATGGTTGAGCTGGCGATGTAAAATCAGGCGGCCTTGGCCGTTTTATAATGCAAGCCCTTATAATCAGTAAATAGCCAGGTAAGCAATATCACAGTTCCAAATATCACATAAAACAACTTTCCTTCGGGGCTGTGACTAAACAGGGTGTAAGCAAGCACAATAAGTATCACCCCCACCAATAATTCAATACCACTGTGCACTGACAGCGGAATAAATTTAAAAACACCTAACCGGTAGTTGGTACTTATAGTTAACAATAAATGTATTGCCCCCAGTACATAAGTAAAACCAGCTAAAAAACCGGTAAATCCAAATGAGGTTGGCGAGGTGAACAGAAATATCACCAGCAGGTAATCAATAAAGCCGTGAACAGAGGGAGAGATGAATTTCATAACAATAACATTTAGGTGTGCCAAGAAAACGGCGCGATGTATTGCGTCTCCTCTAAATTACTAATTTTCAATTCAAAACAAAAAATTCAATTCATTATCTGCAATAATTCCATCCGGTTGCCAAATGGATCAATAAAGGCAAACCGAGTACGGCCGGGGATAGCCGGTTCTTCAACTACTTCTATATTGTTTTTCACTAAAATGGCCCTCGCCGCTGCTATATCGGCAACTTCAAATGCGGTATGTCTTATTGACCGACCTGAAAAAGGTTCTACGCCTATATGTAACTGAATATTGCCAATGTTTAGCCAATAGCCGGCCGAACTAAATAAATGGTCGGGCCTTTCAATCAGTTGTAAGCCTAAAACCCCTGTATAAAACGCCTTTGCTTCTTCCAGCCGTTCTGCAGGCACACAAATGTGGATATGATCGGCACGTATAAAATCAATCATTATTCGTCTTCGGCAAAGGTTAATACATAGTTGTTGTTATCCAGTATTGAAAATTCGGTAGCGCCATAAAAGGTAGTTTCCAAAGGCTTTAAAACCGTTACTTTTTCGCTGATCAGCTCAAAAAACTCCCTGATGTTTTTTAGTTTGATGTAAAACAGAAGCGAGCCGCCGTTGCTGCGGTTAATGTTGGGTAATTCATCGCCCAAGCTTGCAAAAGTTTGAAACATAAACGTAACCTCGCCGTTCACCAGCATGGCCCAAACAAATTCGGCGCCTGTTTCAGGAACGGTCATTACTACCTGGAAGCCAATTGATTTATAGAAATCAATGGTTTCGGTCATGTTATCTACAAAAATATTGGGCGAAAGACTTTCCATAGGATTAGTTTTAATTTCGGATTTCGGAAGTTCGATTTCGGAATTATTCCTATTCGTTTTTTAAGGAATAATCGAAATTGTAAAAATTGAACAATAACGATTCTGTATTCAAATTAATGATATTTATCTTTAAATCCGAAATGAATTTCACTCAAAAATCAACCCATGGGAAAACTTATAGAAGAATTTGAATCCTATCGTACTAAAATGAACGACAGGATAATGGAAACCGCCAATACCAATATTAAACGTTTTTTTGCTTTGGATACTACCACCTACGCTGATGGCGCATTGGATGTGAAAACCAAAGAAATGCTTGGCCTGGTTGCTTCAATGGTTTTGCGTTGCGATGATTGTATTAAATACCATTTAGGCAAATGCCACGAAGCTGGCGTTAAGCACGACGAAATGAACGAAGTATTTATGATTGCCAATTTGGTTGGGGGTTCGATAGTTATTCCGCATTATAGAAGAGCTGTGGAATATTGGGACGAGTTGAATGCAGTTAGCAGTTAGCAGTATAAAGTTTGCATTTATTTTCATAGTTTTATTAAAAACCTAAGCTATGAACAACAGAAAGCCCAGGCGCAAAATTTTATCAGTAGATATGGCTGCCATGTGCGATGTGGCATTTATAATTTTGCTATTTTTTGTTTTTAGTGCCAAGTCTAAATTTTGGTCGCCTGTATCAATTGAAGAACCAGTAGCTACAAATAAGATATATGATCCTGAAGGCGGTTATGCTACTATATTAGCTTCGACAGATAAAGTAATGTTTGAGATACCCCAGGAAATACGTAAACAGACTTTGATACAGATGGGGCGCAAATATCATGTTGCGTTTACGAATGAAGAGCTTTCACAATTCGAAAAAATTGAAACTATTGGTGTTCCTATCAGTCAACTAAAACAGTTTATTGATAATAATTATAACAATAGGAATGACTTTTTCTTCAAACAACCGGGCATCCCCGTTAATCCGGGCAACTATGAGTTGGCAAATTGGATAGATATTGCCAGGAAAGTTAAAAAAGCAACCTCAGACCGTGATTTAGATATTATGTTAGATGCTGACAAAAGAAACCTATATCCACAAATAGAAAGAATAACAGATATTTTAACAAGCCAACGGATTTTCAAATTCTCGTTAGTTTATATTGCCAAATCAAAAGTATGAATTTAAAAGATAGTGACTTAAAAAGATGTGTATGGGCCGGAACGGATGAGCTTTACATGAAATATCATGATGAAGAATGGGGAAAAGAAACGCATGATGACAAAAAGCTTTTTGAGTTTCTGATACTGGAATCTGCACAGGCAGGTTTAAGCTGGATAACGATATTGCGCAGGCGCGACGGTTACCGCAAGGCTTTTGCTGATTTTGATGTGCATAAAGTGGCTGCTTTTACGGATGAGGATGTGGTACGTTTAATGCAGGATACAGGAATTATCCGTAATCGCTTAAAAATACTGGCGGCTATTAATAATGCCAAACTGTTTATCGGTATTCAAAAAGAGTTTGGCTCGTTCGATAAATACCTGTATAGCTTTATGCCTGATGGTAAACCTATTAATAATTTCACAGGCAAAACGCCTGCAAGTACGCCTATATCCGATGCCATTAGCAAGGATATGAAAAAGCGTGGTTTTAAGTTCTTTGGCACCACCATTTGCTATGCCCACATGCAGGCAACCGGCATGGTGAATGATCATTTGCCCGATTGTAGTTTTAAATAATGGACACTAATTATGCGAATTTTTTCGAATTACACGAATTTGCCTATATCTTGCGCCAACTATTGCACAGGGCATTTCAATTCGTGAAATTAGCGTTCGTATAATTCGTGCAATTAGTGTAAATCTCATGAAAAAACTATTTCTTCTGGATGGCATGGCCCTTATTTACCGGGCGCATTTTGCTTTGAGTAAAAATCCCCGCTTTACATCGGGCGGTTTAAATACTTCGGCTATTATGGGTTTTACCAATACCCTGCTGGAAGTTTTGAAAAAAGAAAAGCCTACCCACATGGCCGTAGTTTTTGATACCGAAGCGCCTACCGATCGTCATATAGAATTTGAAGCCTATAAAGCTCATCGCGAGGCTATGCCCGAAGACCTGGCTACAGCCATACCCTACATCTTTAAAATTGTGCTTGGGTTTAATATACCACTCATTACCTCTGATGGTTATGAGGCTGATGATATCATCGGCACCCTTGCCAAAAAAGCAGAAACCAAGGGCTATCAGGTATATTGTATGACCCCCGATAAGGATTTTGCACAACTGGTATCCGAAAATATTTTCATTTACAAACCTGCGCGCATGGGTAATGATATGGAGATATTGGGTGTAAAGGAAGTGCTGGAAAAATGGGAAATTGAGCGCGTTGAGCAGGTAATTGATATTTTAGGACTTTGGGGCGATGCTGTCGATGGCATTCCCGGTATCCCGGGTATTGGTGAGAAAACCGCCAAAGCATTAATTAAACAATACGGATCGGTTGAGGAGATTATTAGTCATAGTCATGAGTTAAAAGGTAAGCAGCGTGAAAATGTGGAAGCTTTTGCCGAGCAGGGATTATTGTCAAAAAGACTGGCTACTATCAACTTAAATTCGCCGGTTGAGCTGGACGAAGCTGGGTTGGAAATAACCACCCCAAGTAAAGATCTGTTAGAGCCTTTATTTGCCGAATTAGAATTCCGTACACTGGGTAAACGTGTTTTTGGCGATGATTTCAGCGTTACAGAAACTAAAGCCGTATCTATCCAAACCGATTTGTTTGGCAATCCGGTTGCCGAAGGCCGCACTACTATGGTTGTTGATGTGGAAGATATTTATGAGGCACCAATTCCTGCCGATATCAAAAACATCAAGACTGTTCCGCATGAATATCATTTGGCGGATACGCCCGAAAAACGAAAAGCACTTATTGATCTATTATCCCAGCAAAAAAGCATCTGCTTTGATACCGAAACAACCGGCACCGATGCTAACTTTTGTGAGTTGGTAGGCTTATCATTTGCCATAAAACCCGGCGAAGCCTGGTACGTTCCTGTTCCGGATAGTCAGCCGGAAGCGCAGGCTATTGCTAATGAGTTTAAGGCAGTGTTGGAAAACCCTGCTATTGGCAAAACCGGGCAGAATTTAAAATTTGATATTTTGATGCTCAAATGGTACGGCATCGAAGTAAAAGGCGACTTGTTTGATACCATGATGGCGCATTATATTATTGATCCGGATACGCGTCATGGTATGGATATCCTGTCTGAAAACTACCTCAGTTATAAGCCTGTTTCTATAACTGAATTGATTGGCGCCAAGGGCAAAAATCAAGGCAATATGCGCGATGTAGAGATCGAAAAGATAAAGGAATACGCCGCCGAAGATGCCGATATTACGCTACAACTGCGCAATGTTTTTGAGCCCAAACTAAAAGAAGTTGAAAGCGAAAAACTGATCAATGAAATAGAGCATCCGCTGATTTACGTGTTGGCTGATATTGAATATGAAGGTGTAAAAATTGACCACGATACGTTAAAAGAGTTTTCGAAAGAACTGGAAACCGATGTAGCCAAGCTGGAAAAAACAGTTTATGAAAAGGCGGGCGTCCGTTTCAATATAGCATCGCCCAAACAACTGGGCGAAGTACTTTTTGAAAAGCTGATGCTCGATCCCAAAGCCAAAAAGACCAAAACAGGCCAGTATCAAACAGGGGAAGACGTATTGCTTTCGCTTGCCGCAAAAAGTGATATCGTTAGAGATATTTTGGATTACCGCCAGTTGCAAAAATTAAAATCGACCTATGTTGATGCTTTACCACAAATGGTAAATCCTAAAACAGGCCGTGTTCATACGTCCTATAACCAGGCGGTGGCCGCAACCGGACGTTTAAGTTCAACCAACCCTAACCTGCAAAATATCCCGATCAGAACTGAGCGGGGCAGGGAAGTGAGAAAAGCATTTATTCCAAGAGATAGTGGTCACACCATCGTGTCTGCGGATTATTCGCAGATAGAGCTACGTATTATTGCCGAAATCAGCAAGGACGCCAACATGATGGAAGCCTTTGTGAAAAATCTCGATATCCACACCGCAACCGCCGCCAATGTTTATGGTATTGCATTGGATGAGGTAACCAGCGAGCAGCGCCGTAACGCCAAAGCGGTAAACTTTGGTATTATTTACGGGCAATCGGCCTTTGGTTTATCACAAAACCTGGGCATTCCGCGTAAGGAGGCTGCGGAAATTATTGATAATTATTTCATACAGTTTCCCGGCATAAAAAACTACATGGCCGATACGATGAACTTTGCCCGCGAGAACGGTTACGTATGCACCCTGATGGGCAGGCGCAGATATCTGCGTGATATTAATTCGGCCAACGCAACGGTGCGCGGCTTTGCAGAACGAAACGCGATCAACGCCCCCATACAGGGCTCGGCTGCCGATATGATCAAAATAGCCATGATTAATATTCACCGGGAATTTAAACGTCAAAACTTAGATGCCCGCATGACTATGCAGGTGCATGATGAGTTGGTGTTTGATGTGCCTCATAATGAAGTGGAGATTGTAAAACCCATTATTATGGAAAACATGAAAAATGCCATCAAAACAACGGTGCCCATTATGGTGGAGATAGGCACAGGTTCTAACTGGCTGGAAGCGCATTAATTTTTGAGGTGAGTTTTGATTGGGTGGATTAGGTTGATTGAGTTTTTGAGCAATCAAAAACCGGGTTATATTTTTTTGGTTGAATAAGTTATATTTGTAATAAAGGCTTTATTGGGTTTTAGTGTTATAGATGGACAATCAGCATAAATATAAAAATTTTATATCCGAAATACCTTCAACTGCAGTTGAGGTATACCGGATGCTGCCTGAAGGTACCCGTTGTGAAGTTATTTTCAATGAATTATCCATGTCGCCATCATCTACACCTTTGCATCAATTATTGCTTTCCGATTTACACGCATTACTCTATTTCTTTTTAAAAAATGCAAGTAGTGGTAAGGTTATACCGGCGCCGGTAGATGTTTATCTGGAGAATTATGAATCTGTTGTGCAGCCAGATTTGATTGTTTTGTTGAATGAAAATCTGCAACAAATAAAAAAAGATGGGATTTATGGCGCTCCGGATGTGGTTTTCGAAATATTGTCACGCAATAGAGCTTACGATACACAGCGCAAAAGAAATTTATATGAAAAAGCCGGCGTAAAAGAATACTTCTTAATTGATCCGGAAAACAAAAAAGTTACGCTGCTTAGTCTGAATAGTACCGGAGCTTATGAGCAGATTTACGAAGAGGTTGGCGTGCTCAATTCTAAACTACTGTCCTGTAAACTTACTTTTTAGCTGTATTTTTTATTTACTGCTAAACCAGCTACTTACATAATATTTCCAGCTTATAATTGTAGTTAATTTCATAAAAAATTACGTGTTTGAGCCTTTTCTTTATTATCATTTCAATAATAGCACTATCAATATAGTGCCTAAAAATATCAATTTTGTAAAAAATGAGATTATTGCGGCTTATTTTATAAATGAAATGATACTGCGGGTATACAAATAATAAAAATATTTTTTTAAACAGAATGGGCCCTCCCAGGTTCTATATTTTAGCAATTGTTTGCTTAAATTGAGCCAATAATAATCCCAATGAGAATATTCCATTTAAGTGCCGAATGTTATCCCGTTGCCAAAGTTGGCGGGCTGGCAGATGTCGTTGGTGCGCTGCCCAAATATCAAAATTTGGCTGGTTTGCAGGCCGCCGTGGTGATGCCTTATTATAACCGGAAGTTTGTGCAGGAAAACGAGTTCGATACCGTTTTTCAGGCATCAACGTTGCTGGGCACCCGCAGGCTTTATTTTGAAATATTAAAAGAGAAAACGGATAAGCTGGGTTTTGAACTCTACCTGGTTAAAATTCCAGGGTTAATTGACCGGGAGGAAGTCTACAGCTATCCCGATGAAACAGAACAATTCATCGCTTTTCAGTTAGCATTTTTAGACTGGATCAACTTCTCCCAGCAATCGCCCGATATTATCCATTGCCACGACCACCACTCGGGTCTGGTGCCTTTTTTATTACAACACTCCAAATTGTATAGCCGGCTGGCCAATACGCCTACCGTTTTTACCATACACAATGGCCAATATCACGGTGCTTTCGGTTGGGATAAGTTAGGCTATCTGCCTGAAATTGATGTTTTTAAAACCGGGTTGCTTGATTGGGCCGGCGCTATTAATCCGCTGGCATGCGCTGTAAAATGTTGCTGGCGATATACCACCGTGTCGCCCACTTATTTGCATGAGCTTACCATTAATTCAAATGGCCTTGAATATTTGTTTTATATGGAACATGCCAAAGGATTGGGGATTTTAAATGGCATTGATACCGAAATATGGAACCCCAAGACGGATCCGATGATTCCCAATAAATTTTCCGTTACACAAATAGCAAAGGGCAAGCAGGCAGATAAGGAAGCATTGTGCACTCGTTTTGATTTTTCGCCTGATAAGCCGCTCATTTCATTTATTGGCCGCCTGGTGATTGAAAAAGGGGCAGATTTAATTGCCTCGGCAATGGAAAGAAGCTTTAATGAACACGAAGGAAAATTTAACTTTTTAATACTAGGCGCCGGTGATAAGGAAACCGAAGCAGAGCTGTTAGAATTAAAAGCATTTTACCCCGAACAATGTAATGTGTTTATTGGTTATGATGAGGCTTTGGCACACTTAATTTACGCTGGTTCAGATTTCCTTTTGATGCCTTCGCGGGTTGAGCCTTGCGGGTTAAATCAGTTATACGCCTTACGTTACGGCACCATGCCTATGGTTAGAACCACTGGCGGATTAAAAGACACCGTAATTGATTTTGGTGATACCGGCGGCTATGGCATTCGTTACAACAATGCCAGTGTCGAAGATATTTGCGAGGCTGTTACCCGGGCTTTGGTGCTTTATGAAAACAGCAAACAACTGCAATCATTGCGCAAAACAATGATGTCGCTCGATTTTTCGTGGGATCGGTCGGCCGAAGAATATATTGACCTATACAAAAGTTTAACTTCAACAATATGACCTCAAAAGTAATTTGCATCGTACTTGGCGGCGGCCAGGGAAGCCGGTTATCTCCGTTAACCGCAACACGTTCAAAGCCGGCCGTACCTATTGCCGGCAAATACAGGCTGGTAGATATTCCTATTTCAAACTGCCTTCATTCGGGTATCGACAGGATATATGTATTAACGCAATTTAACTCGGCGTCATTAAACAAGCATATAAAAAACACCTATCACTTTAGCAGTTTCAGCGAGGCTTTTGTTGATATATTAGCCGCCGAGCAAACGCCATCAAGCGTGGCCTGGTTTCAGGGTACCGCTGATGCTGTTAGGCAAAGCCTGCACCACCTGGCCGTGCACGAGTTTGATTATATCCTGATCCTTTCGGGCGATCAGCTATATCAAATGGATTTTGCCGAAATGATTGAAGACCATATTAAAGCTAATGCCGATATCTCCATTGCAACCATACCGGTACATGTAAATGATGTACCAGGCTTCGGGATTTTAAAAACCGACGAAAATAACCTGGTTACTTCGTTTATTGAAAAGCCGAAGAGCGGCTTTGAGAAATGGGTATCTGATGTTAGTCCGCAGATGCAGGCCGAGGGTAGGGTTTATCTGGCCTCAATGGGTATTTATCTTTTTAACCGGAAGCTTTTATATGATTTACTGCAAGGTAATGAGCGCACAGATTTCGGTAAAGAAATTATTCCTCAATCTATAGAAAAGCATAAGGTTATCAGTTATCAATACGAGGGATACTGGACAGATATTGGTACCATACCTTCATTTTTTGATGCGAATTTGGGTTTGACAGATGATATTCCGCTTTTTAACCTGTTCGATAAGCACCCTATTTATACCCGGGCACGTATGCTGCCACCGTCAAAAATGTCGGGCACGCATGTTGATAAGGTTATCATAGCTGATGGATGTATCATTAATGCCAGCCACATCACACGTTCAATTATAGGTATCCGCTCGCGCATCGGCTTTGAAACTATTATTGAGAATTGCTATGTGATGGGTAACGATAATTATCAAACGCTTGAGCAGATTGAAGAATCGCACTTAAGCCAATCGCCTATTATGGGTATTGGCGACAGATGCCATATCAAAAACGCAATTATCGACAAAAACTCTTTTATTGGTGATGATGTTAAAATAAACTGCGGCGAAAAGCTGGAAAATGGCGATTATGGTTCATATGTGGTACAGGATGGGATAGTGATTGTTAAAAAGCGGGCTGTAATAGCCAATGGAACGGTAATTTAATATTCAGGCTAAAACATTTATCGGATAGGGGCAGGCAAAGTTTATTCTTTGCCTGCCCCTATTTTTTTGTGACTGTTGATCAGTAAGATACGGGAATTAAGTTTATTTATCTAAAATAAACAAAACAATGATCTGGTGAAATAGTTTATTCTTTAAGTTGTTATTTATTAATTTTTGATTAATTAACTCAAATTCGTCACAAAACTTAAAAAAACATGAAAAAGCTAATCACTATGGTTGCCCTTGCTGCAATCTCATTCGGAAGCGTTTACGCGCATACTGCAACGATCAACAGCCGGTCGGTATTACAAACGGATACCACTAAAAAAGCGAAGAAAAAAATGAAGAAAGATTCAACAAAGAAGAAGGATAGTACGTTGATGATGAAGCAGCAAAAATAATGCTGAATTAAAACAAAGATGCCCCCGGATTTTCGAGGGCATTTTTGTTTTTAAGCGACTAAAGACTTATGCTTTCGCCAATGGCTAATAGTTTAAGATTTAAGCCCGCTTTTTCAAATTTTTGTTTTACTTCGGCCTGATCAATTTTAATAACCGGGAAAGTATCATAGTGCATCCCGATAATGTTTTTGCAGTTGATAAATGCCGCCGCTTTTATAGCATCATCGGCACCCATGGTGTAATTATCACCAATTGGCAAAATTGCCCAGTCCAAATCTTCATCGGCCAGTAATTTCATATCTAGGGTAAGAGCAGTATCGCCGGCGTAGTAAATTTTCTTTCCGCCAGTGTACAATACAAAACCAGCCGGTGTGCCGCCATATGCGCCATCGGGCATCGAGCTGGAGTGTAAGGCATAAACCATTTTAACACGGCCAAAATCAAAATCAAAACCGCCGCCGATATTCATACCGTGCGTGTTTTCAATTCCTTTAGCGCCCAGCCATCCCGCAATTTCGGCGATGCAAATTACTTTGGCGCCGCTGTTTTTCTGGATAGATTCTAAATCGGCCATGTGGTCACCGTGCCCATGCGATAACAGGATGTAATCAGGTTTAAGGCTGTTTACATCAATGTTTTTAGCTAAAGGATTTGGTGATATAAATGGATCAAATAATAACTTTTTACCTCCTGTTTCTAATTCAAAAGAGGCGTGTCCATAAAAGGTTGCTTTCATAAAATAATGTTTAAAATGAGGTCAGTTTCAATTATAAAAATAAACGCAACAAATATCGAAATAATAAATGTTTAAACTTTTATTAATCAAGATTAGGCATCGGTGTAATGGAAATTTTACTTGCCGGTTATTTTTGGAATAGCCCGCCCATGCCACCAAACATTTCTTTAGTCATGGCGGCCATTTCGCTTTGGCTCACGTTATCGGCCTGTTCCATAGCCTTGTTGATGGCAATTACCAAAAGTTCTTCTATTTGTTCTTTATCGGCATCTTTAAGCAACGCATCATCAATAGTAACGCTTTGTACCACTTTATTGCCGTTTGCTGTAACGGTAATTTTTCCGCCTTCGGCATTGCCGGTAACAGTAATGGCATCCAGCCTGTTTTTTACTTCGCCAGCCTTTTGCTGGGCTTCCATTAATTTATCGAACATCTTTTTTATTTTGTAGAGGCTTAAAATTGATAGCTTTTAAAACCTAATCACTAACCTCTGGTCTCTAATCACTAAATAATTAATCATCACTCGTATCACCATTTCCTTTGTATGCACTTTTACGCACAATAGGCATGCCAACGGCATTAAATAAATCATCTAGCTTTAAAAGACTCCCGTTAGATAGATTGGTTAAAAGTACCACCGTTATATCATCCTGTATATCTCTTAAATAAATATGTCTGAAACCATGCCACCAGCCGGTGTGGTATATTACCTGTTTTCCCGGTGCTTCAAATATGCGCCATCCGTAGCCATAGCTAAAATGACCATGTATCATTGGGTTACGCGGTACGTAAGCCGAGTCCATTGTGGCTTGTTTTAACAATCTTCCGTCGCGCAAAGCTCTGTCAAAAAGGTACAGATCGCCAACGGTGCTGTATATTCCTTTATCGCCAACTGGCCCGTCTAAAAAGTTTTGCGCTACAGAGTAGCGCCACTGGCCCCTGTCGTGTCCAACCACGTCGACAGGTATTTTTTGATAAACGGCTTTTGAATAAACGGCGGTATGTTCCATTCCCGACGGATTGAAGATGTGTGTCTTCATGAAATCGGCATAGGATTGCCCGGTTATTTTTTCGATGATCGATCCCAGCACCATGAAATTGGAATTGTTGTACAGGAATCTTTTATTGGGCTTGTTAAACGGACGCGGTTTATATTGCGCAATTAACGCCATTTCATCCTGATTGGATAATCCTTTGCGCTCGTCGCGATGTTCGGCGCGATACAAATCATCCGTAAAATAAACATAGTTCATCATACCCGAACGGTGGGTGAGCAGCAGACGGATAGTAACGCCATCGTAAGGAAAATCGGGAAAATATTTTTTTACGTCGTCGTCTAACGCGAGTTTGCCCTGTTCCCAAAGCATCAGTATGGCAGTTGAGGTCATGGTTTTAGTAACCGATGCCAGTTCAAACTGCGAATTTATTTTTAAGCTGTCGCGATGCAGGTAATCGGCCCAGCCAATTGCTTTTTCGTATATAATTTTGCCGTGTTTGGCTACCAGCACATTGCCATTAAAGCCACGTGTACGGTGCAGTTCCTGCATAACGGCGTCGATATGTTTATCAGCATCTTTGGGATTATAGGCCACCAGAGCTTTTGGATCAAATGGCACAGAGGGCTTAACTGCGGCCGCCGGGGCACTATTACTTACTGTTTTATCGTTTTGTTTTGACGAACAGGATATCAGAGAGAACGAAAGGAAGGCAATGGTCAGGATACTTTTATACACAAATCTTATAAATAAATTTCACACACTTTATCGCGTGCAAAAATCAGAAATATTACAATAGGGATAAAACATTGTTTTAATTATTTTTTCTTTTAATTGCCAGCTCTTTATATTTTTAGACATGAATTTTTTTAAATATCCTGCCACGCTTATTTTATTGATGTTTTGCTGCCATAATATTTTTGGTCAGAACAATGAAGATGCACATGCATTAGTGAAAGAAGGTGTACAACTGAACGATGAAGGCAAATATGCCGATGCCATTGCCAAATACAATGAGGCGTTAAAGATAGATCCGGGTAGTTTATATGCCGATTTTGAAATGGCTTACTCCTTATTCGCTTCAAATAAAGGGGATGATGGTATACCGTATCTGCAAAAGGTTATAGCTGCGGGTACTTCGTTAACACCTGGGGCTTATGATCTGTTGGGCAGTATTTATGACCGGGATAACCAAAAAGACAAGGCAATTGAAGCCTACAATGCCGGAATCAAAGCAAATCCGGCATACCAGCGCTTATATTATAACCTGGGCCTGGTTTATTTTAGATATAAGGAATATGCCGAGGCCGAAAAGAACGCCATCGAAGCTATCAAGCTCGATCCTAAACATGCCAGCAGCCAGCGCATGTATGCATTGGTATGCTTTCATCAAAATAAAAGAGTGCCTGCGCTATTAGGGTTTTGCAGCTTTATTTTGCTGGAGCCAAACACCACCAGGTCTGTTGAAGCTTACAATAATATTCAGCACATTTTGCAGGGCGGCGTTTTGAAAGCTGATAACGGCAATACCACTATTCAATTTTCGCCAAATGACAGTAAGGATATGGGCACGCTTAACATGGGTATATCATTAATTGTTGTTTCGGGCCAAAGCAAAAAACTTACCGGGCAGGCATTATTTGAATATGAACTCAAAAGTATATTTGAGCTGGCCGGGCAGTTATCAGAAAAGAAAACAGAGGCTGAAAAAGACTTTTTCTGGAAATATTATGCCGATTATTTTTATAAGCTTGCACAATCGCCAAACATCACCGCCTTTGCACGTTTGGTTACTTTAAGCACACCCGAAAGCGCGCAATGGTTGAGGGATAATCAGCAATCGACGGCAGATTTGATTAATTGGGTAAAAGTGACGGAAAGAGGTTTTTAAACCCCGACAATCTAAGACTTTTTAAAACTTATCATGACTAAAAAACAATTTGTTGAATTTATTCCATTAACCATTTTTTTAATAGCAGGAATAGGCGTTTTTCTAAAATTCCCTTTATCGGCCATGCTTGCGGCTATAAGCGGTTCTACGGCAGCTATGCTTTATTTCTATGCGGCTTTTTGGCTATATGCCGAATATGAAATACCAAAGGCAAGCAAAATTATTGTGGGGGTATTTTATAGCATAGCACTTATAGCATGTTTTTTTTGTTTGCTGAGGTGGCCAGGCTGGAAGTTTTATAGCTATGCAGGTTATTTCAGCTTGGGAGTAGTGTTGGTAATCTGTTTGTCTAACTACAAATCATCTGCTTATAAACAGCTATTGTATCGATGCATTGGTTTTATAGTGGTGCTTTCTATGCTTTATGGATATAGAAGCATCTCTGCTTGATTTAAAACAATAATATTACTATCTGAACTCTCGCTAAATCACATAAAAACATAACTTTGCCCAGTAAAAAATACAAATTCCATGAGTTTCAGAACTGAACACGATA
>JABDEQ010000041.1:0-22560 GCA_013286985.1 Bacteroidota bacterium
AATCATTTTCAGGAATAGGTAAAGATCTTGATTCACTGGCCGATATGGTTAGCTTTGGTGTTTTGCCGGCTGTAATTATGTATAGCATTTTTAATACCCGTATTTTCGGCATTAAGATTGGCTAAATTTAATGTGGATACGCGTCAGTCGGAAAATTTTATTGGTTTGCCTACACCTGCAAATGCTATTTTGATAGCATCATTCCCGCTTATTATTGATCATCATAACAGGTATTATACACCTTATCTGTTAAATCCTTACATACTGTCGGTGTTTATTATAATTATGTGTTCGTTATTGGTGGCCGAAATGCCTATGATGTCATTAAAATTTAAGAACAAGGACTTTAATGAAAATATTTTTCGTTATTTATTACTGCTATTTTCGGCAATACTCATTCTATTTTTTAAATTTGCAGCGGTTCCGGTAGTCATATTTATATATGTTACCCTATCAATAATTCAGTTCAAATTTACAAATGTGAGTGTTATTAGCGGTTCGTCAAAAGACGTAAAGACCAGCCCCGATAAACACCTTTAAAAATTATCTTAATGAAAAAGTTCCAGGCCGAAATAGACGTAATGCCCAAAAAAGAAATCCTTGACCCACAGGGAAAAGCAGTAACAGGCAGCATGAAAAGGTTGGCACAGGTGATAGCGTTCGGCAAATGTTTTTTGAGACGATTCTTCATTCCGCTATGAAGGTATCAAGATTAAATTAAGTATTTATGAAGTTTTGCATTAACTTTTATGTTAATCATATAACTTCATAAATACTAAATTATTACGAATTCATTGATATCAAAAACTCTTCGTTGGTTTTTGTACCCTTTATCTGGCTTTGCAAAAACTCCATCGATTCCTGTGAGTTCATATCAGCCAGGTGGTTACGCAAAATCCATATCCGTTGTAACGTATCGCGATCAAGCAACAGATCATCACGACGGGTACTTGAAGCGGTGATATCAATAGCAGGGAATATACGTTTGTTAGATAATTTACGGTCGAGCTGTAACTCCATGTTGCCTGTACCTTTAAACTCTTCAAAAATAACTTCGTCCATTTTTGAACCGGTTTCTGTAAGAGCGGTAGCGATGATGGTTAGTGAGCCGCCATCTTCAATGTTACGTGCGGCGCCGAAAAAGCGTTTAGGTTTGTGCAAGGCATTAGCATCAACACCACCTGATAATATTTTACCTGATGCCGGAGCAACGGTGTTATAAGCACGTGCCAAACGGGTTATTGAATCTAAAAGAATAACAACGTCATGTCCGCATTCTACCATACGTTTGGCTTTTTCCAAAACGATATTGGCAATTTTTACGTGGCGCTCGGCCGGTTCGTCAAAGGTTGATGAAACTACCTCAGCGCGTACGCTGCGGGCCATGTCAGTTACCTCTTCCGGACGTTCGTCAATCAACAATATAATCAGATATACTTCAGGATGGTTTTTTGCAATAGCATTAGCTACATCCTTTAAAAGCATGGTTTTACCTGTTTTGGGTTGAGCTACAATTAAACCGCGCTGACCTTTTCCAATTGGTGAAAATAGATCCATGATACGGGTTGAATAGTTGCCCGCATCAGTAAACAAGCTTAATTTTTCGGATGGGAATAGAGGAGTTAAGTGATCAAACGGAACACGGTCACGAACTTCGGCAGGTATACGGCCATTGATGGCTTCTACACGCACCAGTGGAAAATATTTTTCGCCTTCTTTTGGTGGTCTGATGCTTCCGCGAACAGTGTCACCTGTTTTAAGACCAAAAAGTTTGATTTGCGACTGTGATACATAAATATCATCAGGCGAAGTAAGATAGTTGTAATCTGATGAACGCAAGAAACCGTATCCGTCGGGCATAATTTCTAATACGCCTTCGTTTACTATTACATTATCAAAATCAAGGTTTATTGCGGGCTCCTGGCTT
The DNA here is from genome assembly GCA_013286985.1 of Bacteroidota bacterium. Next base: position 1,928 of record JABDEQ010000041.1, read on the forward strand.
TTTTGCTGACCGCCCTGGTTGTTAACTCTGCGTTCAAACTTTTGCGGGCGTGCTTCAGGTGCCTGTTCTTCATTTTTAGTGCTATTTTCCCTTGCCTCTACAACTGCGTCATCTTCTTCTTCATTGGCTACAGCAACTTCGTTTTCTTCGTCGTCGGTAGCGGGTTCATCATCAGGCATATCAAATAAATTGGTATCATCTAAAGGAACTTCTACACGTGGCTTGGTAGTGCTTTTTATGGTGCGGACTCTTTTTCGGGTTTTATCCGCAGGCTCGACTTCCGTTTTTTCAGTAACAGCGGTATAATTGCTGTTAACAGTCTGTTGTTGGGTTCTTGCAGCTTCAATCAATTGCTCTTGCTCAACAATACGGGTAATTAATTGGGCTTTTCTAAGCTCGTCAGATTCAGCAATACCTAAATTTCTGGCAATTTCGCGCAACTCTGAAACGAGTTTGTCGTTCAATTCGTTTGTATTAAACATGTTATGAATTAATATTTCAAAAGGATTTTAAATATTGAATATTTTTTGTGATTTTCTATAATTTTTCAACGGTACTATGAGACTATATCGTCAGTAAAGTTGTTTGCACAATGGCACTGAATTTATTTTGTAAGCAAATCCAATTTATAACGTAAACATGGAGATGTTTTATATGAAAGAAATTTGTTTTGCAACTTTGTTTATGCAACCTGTAAACCCACGCAAATAATTAATAAAATAACCTGGAGTTTTTAAATTGTTTCTTTGGTGCAAGAAAAATTCAATGGAAAACATTGCAATTTTAATCAATTAATTTATAAATACAAATTATTTCAAAAAATAACCTTTCAATGGGTAACGGTTAAGTTTATTTTTAGTTTTTTTGCATCGTTAAATAAAATCGCTTTTCATGATCTCCCGCCAGCAACTGATAACCCAGATAAAACAAAAGAAATCATTCTTGTGTGTAGGATTGGATCCGGATATTGAAAAAATACCTTCATTTTTAAAAGAATACCCTGACCCGATATTTGAGTTTAATAAGCAAATAATTGATGCCACGCGTGATCTATGTGTAAGCTACAAACCCAACGCTGCATTTTACGAAAGCAGAGGCATCAAAGGATGGCAAAGCTTAATTGACACCTGGAAGTATCTACCTAAGGAATGTTTAAATATAATTGATGCCAAACGGGGCGATATCGGCAATACATCAGACATGTATGCACGGGCTTTTTTTGATGAGGATGCAGCGGGAATGAGCTTTGATGCCATAACAGTATCACCTTATATGGGCAGCGACACGGTTACATCCTATCTTTCTTATCCTGGCAAATGGCTTGTTTTGCTGGCTTTAACTTCGTCTGCCGGGAGCAAAGACTTTCAGTATCTCACTACCGAAAACGGACCTTTGTATGAAACGGTGATTCAAAAAGCAAATACCTGGGCCGGTGATGACCGTATGATGTTTGTTGTGGGCGCCACCAAAAGCACCGAATTTGTTAATATCAGAAAAATAGCGCCCAATAACTTTTTGCTCGTTCCAGGTGTGGGAGCGCAGGGAGGGAGCCTGAAGGATGTTTGCCAGTACGGAATGACAAAGGAGTGCGGATTATTAGTAAATGCCTCCAGATCTATTAATTATGCTTCAAATGGCCGTGATTTTGCGGAAGCTGCAAGAGCAGAAGCATTAAAGATTCAGCAGGAAATGCAGGTTGAGCTGGAAAAAGCAGGAATTATTTGAAATATCCTCTAAAACGTAACCTTCCTATCCGGAAAGCGTGTGGCATATCCCGCTACTATAGTTTTTATATAATCATTTCCGGGATAGGGGGTGAGATGATTTTTAAGCTGTGTTAAACTGTCGACATTAAAATAGTGGGAAATATAACCCATACCGTAAAATCTTCCCTTTTCAATCAATAAACAACTGTGTTCATCGTCGGTGCGCCCGGCATCTCTTATGGCAAATGTTGGTAGGCCTTCATTTAGCTCATTTATGGCGAGCTCTACTTTTTGATTATATTCTTCGGGAGATTGGTGCCCGCTACAGGCGCAATTTTCGCCGCTTCTGCCCATACAGGGTTCATTATTGTTTTGAATAAAACAAAGCTTAGGGCAAAGCTCAAAATTTTCAATCAGCTTTAACAGCAGTGAACGGCCCTCAAATAATGTATTGCAGCTATAAATGGCGCCGGTCATTTTGCGGTGTTTATCAACTGCCAGGCGCATGTAACCGCGTTGGTCTTCAAACGCATATAAACTGTAAGCCTGCTCAAAACGTTTCAGTGAGCGGTTGTATTTGGGCCACAGGCGCTTTATTTCAACGGCTTCCAGCACCAGGGCTATCAGCTCTGTACCGCAAAGCTGGTGGCTAATACGATGAATATTTCTCAGAAACTCCTGTCGCTGCGGACCCGGATTGTTTCCTGTAAAATGGCTGCATACCCGTTTCTTTAAATTTTTAGCCTTGCCTACATAAATTACTTTTCCATTGTCATCATGAAAGTAGTATACGCCAGGCGATGATGGCAATACCTCTACATCCTGTTTGGGCAGGTTGGCAGGTAATACCTGTTCTTTTGAATTTATTTTTAATGCCTGAGCAATGTGATTTTGAGTATCACTTTTCAGCAATAGTGAAAATAGTTTGGAAGTAGCTTCTGCATCGCCGGCGGCGCGGTGGCGGCTTTCGTTTTCGATCCCTAAATGCCTGCAAAGTTTGCCAAGCCCATAAGAAGGTAGCCCCGGTATTATTTTTCGGCCAAGCCTTACCGTACATAGTTTTTTACTTTGCAGCTCGTACCCGGCGGCTGATAAATGATGACGAACAAAAGAATAATCGAAATTTACATTATGGGCGACAAATATTTTGTTGTTGAGCAGGTGGTAAATATCGTGAGCAACGTCTTCAAACGGTGGTGCTTTTTCTACCATTTCATTGGTAATGCCTGTTAAAGCACTGATGTATATCGGGATATCTCTTTTGGGATTGATAAGGGTTGAATAGCGTTCAGTTACCTTTTTACCATTATGTATACAAATGGCAATCTCAGTGATGCCGTTGGCGCTGGCATGCCCTCCCGTGGTCTCAATATCAACAATTGCATACATCGATGTAAATGTAATAAGTTTTTGCTAATATTATTAGTTTTATCTAAAGAAAGTCTGAAAGAATTTGGATAATAAAGTTACAGAGAATAATTTCCACAAAAAAGCCCGGCAGATCTATTCTGCCGGACTTGTATGTTTTATTTTTTCAGACTTTGAAGTCTTTTAATTATTTCTTTTTAGATGTATTTGGTGCGGCAGGCAATTGTTGTTTTTGACGCATCATTTCTTCCATACGAGCCTGGAAACCACCGGTTTTTTTCTTTTCATCCGGCTTCTTTTTGTTTTCCTGAATCTGGGCATGAATCTTTTTGTCATCAACCATTAATCGGATAATGTATTGCTGTAAGAAAGTCATCATGTTAGCCAGGAAGTAATAATAATTTAAACCTGCCGGGTAGCCATTCAATGCACCCAGGAATATAATAGGGGTGATGTAACCGATGTATTTCATTTGCCCCGTTGCGCCCGAAATCTGATTATTGAAATAAGTGTAAATCAGGGTTGAAATAGTCATCAGTACACACATTAAACTTAAGTGGTTACCAATAAAAGGAATGCTTGGGAAGGTGATGATTGCATCGTAAGTTGATAAATCGTGCATCCACAAAAAGCTTTGCCCGCGCAGCTCAAATAAACTTGGGAAGAAACGGAAGAAAGCAATTACAATAGGCATCTGTATCAGCAAAGGCAGACATCCGCCCAATGGATTTACACCGGCTTTTTTATAAAGCTTCAGGTATTCCTGTTGCAAAAGAGTAGGGTTGTCTTCACCAACTTTGGTTTTAATTTCATCCATCTCCGGCTTCAGCACGCGCATTTTAGCCATTGAAAGATATGACTTATAGGTAAGCGGCGATAAAACCAGCTTAAGTATAATGGTAAGCGCTAAAATGATTAACCCATAATTCCAGTTGAACTTTTTAAGGATATTAAATACCGGTAATACTGCAAAGCGGTTGATATATTTTAACGGTCCCCAGCCAAGGTCAACTTGCTTTTCAAGCGCATAGCCCTGATCTTTTAAAGTAGAATAACGGTTTGGGCCAAAATAAAATAGTAAAGGGAAGGTGCCTTCGGTACTACGCGATAATACCAGATTAGCGCTCATTTGCTTACTATCGGTTGTATCGGTAACATCCATGCTTTCCGCCAGGCTGGATTTATCGAAACCTTTGTCAGCTATAATAACGCTCGAGAAAAAGTGCGCTTTGAATGAGATCCATTGCAACTTTTTATCAGTGATTTCTTTCTGATCATCTTTGCTTTGGCTCAGGTAATCATTTTCGCCATCAATATTATTGTATGAAACATAAGAATAACGGCGCTCCTGCTCCATATCTTTTTCCTGTTTGCGTACACTTGCCGCCCAGTTGATATTGAGAGTGCTGGTATTTGCAATTACCTGATCCAGGCCGGTTGGCTTAATGGTTAAACCCAGCTTGTAACCAGTACCTTTTAACGAGTAGATATAATCAATATACTGCGTAGCACTATAACTCAAACGCATGGTAACAGTGCTCGAGTCGGCACCACTTACGGTAAGTGAAGCAGCACTTGGCGTAAAGTACAGCTTGTTGGTATTAATGCTGTTGTTGCCGGCCGTAAAGTTTAAACCAAACTGATTTTTATCACCATCAAAAAGTATCAATGGTTTTTTATCAAACGTTTTGTAGTCTTTTAGCTCAACAGAATAAACCCTGCCACCATGAGTGGAAAGCTTTACAATGATGTCTTTATTTTCAAGTGTTACCAATTTATCGGTACCAACTGTTGCCGCACCAAAAGGCATTTTTAACGTAGCCGAATCCAGTTGTTTGCTGGCAGTAGCTTTAGTTGAGTCTGTAAATTTTGCAGTAGTAGCTGCATTTAATTTTGGCAGTTGACCTCTTTTTACTGAATCGGTGTGTGCTTTTAATCTTTCTTTTTTTAAGTCAGTATCTGACGGTTTCATGAAATAAATGGATACACCCATTATAATCATGATCAGGAATAGTCCTGTAAACGTATTTTTATCCATTTCTGTGTGTAGTACAATTACCTATTTCTTACGGGCATAAGCCATCGAAGCGGCGACAAAGTTAATAAAAAGTGGGTGCGGATTTGCAACTGTTGATTTTAATTCGGGATGGAACTGTGCGCCCACAAAAAATGGGTGATTTTTTTAGCTCTACAATCTCTACCAGGTTATTTTCCGGGTTAATACCTGTTGGGGTTAATCCGGCGTTTTCATAATCTTTTAAATAATCGTTATTGAACTCATAACGGTGTCTGTGGCGCTCGGAGATATGTGTTTTTCCATAAAAGTTTGCTGCCTTGCTGCCTTTTTTCAAATCGCAGGCATAAGCGCCCAAACGCATGGTGCCACCTTTAAGTACAATTTTTTTCTGATCTTCCATCATTCCAATAACCGGGTGAGGAGTATCGGGATTCATTTCGGTACTGCTGGCATCTTTAAGCCCCAAAACATTACGGCCAAATTCAACCACGGCACATTGCATACCTAAACAAATTCCAAAAAACGGAATATTATTTTCACGCACATAACGGATAGCTTCAATTTTACCTTCAAAACCACGCTCACCAAAGCCTGGTGCCACTAAAACACCATGTAAACCCTTTAATTTCTCAACGGCGTTTTCGGGTGTTAATTGTTCCGACGGAATATATTCTACATGTACCTTACATTCATTTTTTGCACCGGCATGAATAAATGATTCGCTGATGGATTTATAAGCATCAGGCAGCTCCACATATTTGCCTACCAGCCCAATTTTTACTTCAGAGGTTGGATTTTTTAAACGGCCCAAAAAGTCTTTCCAGTTCTCTAATGCCGGATCGATTTTATGAGGCAGTTTTAATTTGGTTAAAACCGTTTTATCCAATTGTTCTTTCAACATCAATAATGGCACATCATAAATAGTTGATGCGTCAATTGATTCGACAACGGCGTTGATGTTTACGTTACAAAATAAAGCTATTTTTTTGCGGATATCTAGAGTAAGGTGATGCTCTGTACGGCAAACCAAAATATCCGGCTGAATACCATATTCCAGTAACATTTTAACAGAGTGCTGTGTAGGCTTTGTTTTCAGCTCACCGGCTGCAGCAAGGAAGGGGATAAGTGTTAAGTGAATAACCAATGAATTGCCAGAGCCGTTTTCCCACCTGAACTGGCGTACCGCTTCAATGTACGGCAATGATTCAATATCGCCTACAGTGCCACCTAACTCGGTTATCACAATATCATAATCGCCGCTTTCGCCAAGGATGCGGATGTTTCTTTTTATTTCGTCGGTAATATGCGGAACTACCTGTACAGTTTTACCTAAAAATGCACCCTCGCGCTCCTTGTTAATTACATTTTGATAAATGCGGCCGGTAGTAATGTTGTTTGCTTTTGAAGTAGGGGTATTTAAGAAACGTTCGTAATGACCAAGGTCCAGATCGGTTTCAGCACCATCTTCGGTAACATAACATTCGCCGTGTTCGTAGGGGTTTAAAGTACCCGGATCGATATTAATATAGGGGTCGAATTTTTGGATAGTAACGCAATAGCCGCGCGATTGAAGGAGCTTTGCAAGCGAGGCAGATATAATGCCTTTCCCTAACGACGAAGTAACGCCGCCCGTAACAAATATATATTTAGTCATGATTTTTTGCTGATTTGTTCCGGATTTATGCCGAAACAAATTGTTTGTGTACGGGATACAAAAGTAGGAAAATTTTCAGGACTTGACGGAAAGAAAATGTAATTGTTAAAATGGTGTGAAAATTAGATGCCCTTAAAGCTGAAAATGGTTATCAAGCTGTTCGAAATACGCCGTTCAAATAGATCTCCAAAGCCGCTGACTTTGGAGATCTATGCATTCAGTTTTTATTGGGATTATTAATGGTATCTTCTTTTTTGATAATTGCATCGCCGGTGGCATCTTTATAAGGTCTACCCGTTGTGTTGTACAATTGCACCAGATTTTGGATAGCATCAAAGCTGAATTTCTTTTCTGATAAATACTTATCAGAAACCTCTTTATTGTCCTTTATTAGATCCAGGAAATTATCTTTCCGGTCTTTTTTAGAATCCATAGAAAAAATACTTGTTGTTTTTAACTCACTTACAGTATCTGTGTTTTTACTAACGTACCATACTTTTGTAGAGGTGCTGGCTCCGTTAGCAGATGTGTTGGTGTAAATCATTTCATATAAATTTATTCTACCTTTTTCTATAACCGTCATATATGAAGGTCCCTTAGGGAAAAAGGCGCCGGCATTTTTGATAACCACAGCTCTGAATGTTTGGTTTTCGCGCGCTATTGAGTATTCTTTAACTTCGTTAATTTTAATTTTTTTAGATTCATTGGAGCCTTCAATCTTATACTTAGGGGAACCTATAAAAGGGATAATAACTTTACATTTTATTGAATCGCCATTTGTTGTTATAACATAGTCTTGTTGCGCTTTGGCAGTAAATGCAGATAAAATTACTGCCATGAAAACAAGTGTTTTTGTGATTAAAGGTTTCATGATTTAGGTTTAATTAAGTTCTAAATTATTAGGGGTTTAGTATTATTTAGTCAAATTGATAAGATCCTCCGGCGTATCTATAGCATAAGTTTCCAATTCGGTTTCGGCCACTTTTATGCGATAGCCATTTTCAATCCAGCGTAATTGTTCCAGGCTCTCCGCTTTTTCGAGGTAGGAGACGGGAAGTTTGGTTATTTGCTGCAAAATATCAGCACGGTAGCCGTAAATACCTATGTGTTTAAAATAGGTATAGTGTTTTAACCAATCTTTTTGCTCTTGACCGCGGATATGCGGCAACGGCGAACGCGAAAAATAAACGGCCTCGGATAATTTATTGATCACCACCTTTGGTGAGTTGATGTTCAACAACTCCTGCTCAGTATTTACCTTTTTTATCAGGGTAGCTATTTGTGTATCTGCATTTTGAAAGCAGGAGGCCAGTTTACTGATCTGTTCCGGATCGATGTATGGCTCATCCCCCTGAATGTTAATGATTACCTCATATTGCGGATGTTTAAGGGCAACTTCAGCGCAGCGGTCGGTTCCGCTTTGATGATCGGGTGAGGTAATGATGGCCGATCCGCCAAAATCATGTACGCGTTTGTAAATCCGTTCATCATCGGTAGCAACAATCACTTCTGCTAAATGAGCGCACTTTTTGGCCTGCTCATAAACCCGTTGAATCATGCTTTTACCGGCGATATCAACCAGTGGTTTACCCGGAAAACGGGTTGACGCATAGCGGGCGGGAATTATGCCGAGGAAGCCCCTCTTAATCTCCCCGGAGGGGAGAGACTGATTGTTGATCATATCAAAAATATTAAGTCCTCCCTACCGGGGCGGATTATTCATATTTTGTTTAATTTTTAGGTATTCATGAGGGCTTCGCCGTTTAGGTGGGGCTTAAAATAACCCGTGTATTTCGCGCTCAATCATTTGCACAATGGTGGCCAGGTCTTCAGTATTATTAGCAAAGTCAATATTGTCTTTATCAATAATCAGTAGTTTACCTAATTTATAGCCTTTTATCCATTTATCGTACTTTTCATTCAGCTTTGAAAGGTAATCAAGCCTGATGCCCGATTCATATTCGCGGCCACGGCGTTGTATATTGTTCACCAGGGTAGGCACAGAAGCTTTAAGATAAATTAAAAGATCTGGCGGTTTTATAAACTCGGTAATGTTATCAAACATGGCCTGGTAATTCTCATAATCGCGGGTGGTCATTAAACCCATATCATGCAGGTTTTCGGCAAAGATGTAGGCATCTTCATAAATAGTCCGGTCCTGTATAATGTCCATCCCGTTTTTCTGAATCTCGATGATCTGGCGGTAACGAGTGTTTAAGAAATAGATTTGCAGGTTAAAACTCCAGCGTTTCATATCGCTGTAAAAATCTTCCAGGTATGGATTGTTATCAACAGCCTCATACAGAGGATCCCAACCATAATTTTTGGCCAATAACTCGGTGAGGGTGGTCTTACCGGCGCCTATATTTCCTACAATAGCTATGTGCATGTTTTTTGTTAGTTTGCAGTTTGCGGTTCACTATAAAGTATTAGCGTACGTTCTATTTACAATGAAACGAAACTCCGCCTAATATACATTATGAACTATGAACTATCAACAATGAACTACTTAAAAACTTTTAAAACCGATAATTTCTCTTACCTCGCGGATAGTTTTTGATGCACTTTCCCTTGCCTTGATAGCACCATGTCGGGCTACCTGGCGCAAATACATGGTATCGGCAGCTATATCATTTATTTTTTCGCGGATAGGTGCTGTAGCAATAATGATATCTTCGGCCAGTTGTTTTTTCAGATCACCATAGCGGATCTGGCAGGTATTGTAAAGGTTATCAAAATGTTCGTAAGTATCAGCAGATGACACCACTTTTATAATATCGAACAGGTTTTGAATTTCAACCGGTTTTACTGAATTCTCAACCGTTGGGCCACCGTCAGTGACCGCGCGCATTACTTTTTTGCGGATAACCTCGGGTGAATCAGACAAATAAACGGCATTGCCTTCGCCTTCTGATTTACCCATTTTTCCTTTACCGTCCAGCCCTGGGATTTTTACCAGGTTATCGCTGTAATTAAAGGCATAAGGTTCGGGGAAATAGTCGTTATGGTATAACCGGTTAAAACGATTGCCAAAAGTACGGGCCATCTCCAGGTGTTGCTCCTGGTCTTTGCCTACGGGTACCTTTGTTGCTTTGTGGATAATAATATCAGCAGCCATCAATACCGGATAGGTAAGTAAACCTGCATTAACATTATCGGGGTTTGCACGTACTTTATCTTTAAATGATGTAGCACGTTCCAGTTCGCCCAAATAGGCGTTCATATTTAAATAAAGATATAGCTCGGCAATTTCCGGAACATCCGACTGGATATAAATAGTAGCTGTTTCGGGATCAATGCCCGCGGCCAGATATTCTACCAACACCTGTTTAATATTGCCATGTAAATCGGCAGGAGTGGGGTGGGTAGTTAACGAATGCAGATCGGCAATAAAAAAATAGCAGTTATACTCGTGCTGCATTTTCACGAAGTTTTGTATAGCTCCGTAATAATTTCCTAAATGTAAGTTCCCGGTTGAACGGATACCACTAACAACAGTTTCCATGGGGCGAAAGTAAGTAATTTTTATATTTTTGATGGAAATGAAAATGCTATTAAAGAAAGTACACGTTTACTTATACGTTGTTAGTGTAGCCCTTACTTATTTTTTATTTTGGCCTTTATTTTATTATTTTTCCCGAAAACCATCGCGATACAGAAATATGAATGCTTTACGGCGCGTTTGGGGATTTTTAAGCTCGGCTCTGGTGGGCTTTTTCTTTAAATACGAATATGAACAACCTATTGACTGGAGTAAAACTTATATCATTTGCCCAAATCATACATCTAACCTTGATATTGCAGCCATGTGTGTGCTGGTAAACAGTAATTGTAGTTTCATGGGCAAAGAAGCATTAAAGGATGGTTTGGTTACCGGTCTGTTCTTCAAATCGGTTGATATACCTGTAAACAGGGATAGCAAAATGTCGTCATACCGGGCATTTAAGGAAGCCGGCGAAAGGCTGAAAAATGGCATATCATTAATCATCTTTCCCGAGGGAAAAATAGACGACGAGTATCCTCCGGTGCTGCATGAATTTAAGAACGGACCGTTCCGGCTGGCAATTGATCTGAAAGTTCCTATTATCCCGGTTTCATCGGCAAATACGTGGAAAATGCTTTGGGACGATGGTGCCAAATATGGCACCAAACCGGGAGTCTGCAAATTTTTTGTACATAGGCCAATAGATACCGCAAACCTTACACCAGCCGATGCAGATATGCTGCGCGATGAAGTTTACAATATTATTGATAAGAAAATAACTGCCAACTGCCAGGAAGCGGTAGTTATTTAAATACATAAAATTCTTGTTCATAATGTCTATTTAAAAAGATAAGGATTTTTTTATTTTTGGTAACCATGAAACTCGCCCTAAAAAGATTACACAGCTATTTTTACCGCTATAGTGTCGCACTCTTTTTTATCCTTGTATGGCCGGCACTATATTTTCTCTCCCGCAAAAAAGAACGATATAAATATATTAACAGCTTCAGGCGGCTCATCATCAGCTTAAGTACAGCTATTTCGGGTATATTTTTCAGGGTAAAGCATGAGGATGATATCGATTGGAGCCGTACGTACATTATTATTGGCAACCATACTTCTAACGTTGATGTTTCGTCAATTTGCATTGCTGCAAAAAATAATCATTGCTTTATTGGTAAGGAGGAATTGCTGAAAAATATGGTGCTTGGCTTTTTTTTTAGAACGATAGATATTACCGTTAACAGGGACAGCAAAATTTCATCTTTCAGGGCGTTTAAAACTGCCGCCGAGCGATTAAAGGAGGGCGTTAGCGTAGTGATTTTCCCCGAAGCCACTATTCCACTGGATTACCCTCCAAATTTGCACTCATTTAAAAACGGAGCGTTCAGGCTGGCAATTGAACTGAAAATACCCATATTGCCCATAACATCGCTTGATACGTGGAAAGTTTTTTGGAATACTGGCAGCGAATATGGCAGCAGACCGGGCATTTGTAATATATTTGTACACAAACCCATTGAAACCGCGCACTTAACACTAGATGATGCTGATACGCTGCGTGATGAGGTGCATGATATTATTAAACGTAAATTAGGATTAGCATGACTATTGACGAGGAAACCGTTGACAAAATAGCCCATCTGGCAAGGCTTGAACTATCGGGCGATGAAAAAGAGGAGATGATTGTTGATATGAACAAGATCCTTGGATTTATGGATAAATTAAATGAAATAAATACCGCCGGAATTGAACCGCTGATTTATATGACCAATGAGGTAAATGGCTTTAGAGAAGATGTAGTTAAACAGGAAATTACTCATGAAGAAGCTTTACAAAATGCACCTAAGCACGATAAAGATTTCTTTTTGGTGCCGAAGGTAATTGGATAAAATAGTCTTTCACATTTTGCAAGCCCTGCGCTTTTTTTAAAAACGCTGTAACAAAGTACAGACTACTACAGTCAAAACAAGAAAAAAATGGAGCCACTAATTACCTTAAAAGATATTGGACGTAAATATGTAATAGGATCGGAAGTTATTCACGCTCTTAAGTCTGTATCGTTAACTATTAACAAGGGGGAATTTGTGGCACTGATGGGGCCGTCGGGCTCGGGCAAATCTACATTAATGAATATATTAGGCTGTTTGGATACGCCCTCAAAAGGTGAGTATATCTTAAACGGCATTAATGTAAGCCACATGACCGACAATGAGCTTGCCGAAGTCAGGAACACAGAAATTGGTTTCGTTTTTCAAACATTTAACCTGTTACCACGTAATACCGCGTTAGATAATGTTGCTTTGCCACTTATTTATGCAGGCATAAGCAAGGAAAAAAGAATGGAGCGGGCAAAAACGAGTCTACAAAATGTGGGCCTCGGTAATCGTGTCGACCACAAACCCAATGAACTTTCTGGTGGCCAGCGCCAGCGTGTAGCAGTGGCCCGTGCGCTGATTAACAATCCATCAATTATTTTGGCCGATGAGCCTACAGGTAATCTTGATACCAAAACATCTATTGAGATAATGGGCCTGATGGAAGATATTCATGCCAAAGGCAACACCATTATTTTAGTTACTCACGAAGAGGATATTGCATTACATGCTCACCGTATAGTGCGGATGCGCGATGGTTTGATTGAAAACGATTATGCCAATACCAATATCCAAAGAGTTGCCAGAGAAGGCATTCCGGAATTTAAGGATTAATTTATTTTTATTGCAATAAGTGTTCACGGTGTTCACGGTTGTTCACAGCGTTCATGCGTTCAAAAATGAACACCCATGAACACTTGTAGTTTCAACTGCAAGTATTGCACACCCGGGTTACAAATTCTGCAAGGAATATAGCTCTCTCCGGCGATATGGGTTTACGGTCGCCAATAACAAGAGTATGTTCAACAATTTCAATTATAAAATCATCTTCACGTACATCCATAACGGCATTCCGGAAATGACGATCTATTGCTTTGGTCGCTTTTGCCCGATCGTTTGTTAAAACATAAAAGGTATCGCTGAATGCCTTGTCTTCTTCAAAATCCAGTTCGACAGGGTGTACCAGCTCAAAAATTTTATCAGCAAGTGTTTCACGACGGATGATTACACGTCCAAAATCATGTTTCAGATAAGCCAATGCCCAGGTCTGGTGTTCCATACAACCGGCAAGGCTGCCCTTTTCATGATTTTTTGTTTGCGTTTCCAGAAAAAACAGGTAGCTGTCATTTTGCGGATGCTTAATGGCAAATGAATCTCTCAGGTTAACGTCTAAATAATTGTTAAATATTTCAAACTGCTCCAGATGAAAATCAATAGTACCGGTAGTCTCAATCGGAAATTTTGCTTTAAGCGCTTTGTAAGTGTCGTGAAAACGGTCTATTTCTTCGGCACAAAGTCCTATAGTATCAAATGGGAAATTATTCATACCCGATAAAAATACTTAATTAGTGTCAATAACCAAATACGGCTTCGGGATATCAATAAGATTTCATATTGCCGCAAGAGCAGGCACAATTAGGATCACTTATACCAAGTTTTTTCAGGAAATACTGATAAAAGGCAATGCGATTATTCATACTGTACATATTTTCGCCTTTACCACATTCAACCTGCCCGTTAATGATATTAATGGTCATCCCGAAGCCGGGGTTACGTCCTGCGGCCTTATCTGTTGCATTAGGGACCCATTTGCCAATCATCACATCGTGTGCCGATGGTTTATGCGTTTGCGGAGTCATCCAGAAATAGATGGCGGTTTTAAAAGCAACAACCGGATCTGTTTCTACCAATCCCGGATTATTTAACAATATTGTTTTGTTGCCAAAAATACAATCGGAGGCATACCCATAATTACCGTTATAGCTGAGCTGCATTGGTCCGCGGCCATAATACTTTTTGCCAGCGACAGCCGGGTAAACGTCATTCGGAGCAACATATGGTAGTGAAGTATTATTCTCGTGAATAAACATCAAGCCATCATTGTATTTCCCATCTTCGCCATGGCGGGTTTCATGGGCAATATTGGCAAAAAAAGCAGCCAGTTCCTTTTTGTTGGTCTGCAAATCTTTTTCAGAGCAGAAATTGCCATAGTCTATCACATACGCGCTATCCGGCTTTTTTTTCGCCCAATCTTCATTCCAGTCTTCATCCTGGCGCACAATAGTCATTTTTCCGGTACCTTTATCTTTACGGGTAAATTGGTATATAGATACCGCCCGCCTCACAACATTCACCTTTACCAGGCCCAGTTCCTTCACTGCTTTTATAAATGAAGCATAGGTATAAAACTTGTCTCTTAAAGGGAAAAGATCATTAAAAAGCTTTTCGGTTAAAAAAGTTGATATTTCAGTTTTTTGAGTGGGTGGCTTGTTACCATTGCTGCTACAATTTAAACTCAGCAGCAAAAAGAAACTAAACATAATGATATATGGGCGGCCCGGCAATATGAAGTATTTCATTGATTTTACTAAATTAACATTTACAACAAAAATAATAACATTAAAACAGGCTTACTGTTTATGATTAAAAACTAAGTCGATATAAATAATAAATCTGCTGTTAGTGGCTTAAATTCAAATCAAAATAATAAATTCGGCATAGTATAAATAAAATGAAAATATATACCAAAACAGGCGATAAAGGTGTTACCTCATTAATTGGCGGCACACGAGTAGCAAAATATCATATTCGCATTGAAAGTTATGGTACCGTTGACGAGTTGAACTCTTATATAGGGTTAATTGCCGATCAGGATATTGCCCAGCACGATAAAGATGTGTTGAAGCAGATACAGGACAGGTTGTTTACCATAGGCTCGTCATTAGCCGCTGATCCGGAGAAGTCAAAAATGATTATTCCTGATCTTCACGTGGCTGACATAGAGCTTTTGGAGAAAGAAATGGATCTGGCGAATGAGAAATTACCTGAATTGCGTCATTTTATTTTACCGGGAGGCAGTAATACCATTTCTTATTGCCATATTGCAAGGTGTGTATGCCGGAGGGCTGAAAGAATAACGGTGCAGCTTGCAGAAGAAAGTTTTGTTGAGGAGAAGGTTAATATTTATTTAAACAGGCTAAGTGATTACTTGTTTACTCTGGCCAGAAAAATTGCCTATGATGGAAAAATAGCTGAAAACCAATGGATACCACGTATTTGAAAAAAATCAAAAAAAATATTGATAATCAAATTAAAAATATTATACTTTTGCGAAAAAGTATATTTACCGAGATAAAATAAATAATAGAATATGTATTGGACACTTGAACTGGCATCACACCTTGAAGATGCACCCTGGCCAGCAACAAAAGATGAATTGATTGATTATGCCATCCGCTCCGGAGCGCCTGTTGAAGTTATAGAAAACTTACAGGCATTGGAAGATGATGGTGAGCCATACGAGAACATTGAAGAAATATGGCCTGATTACCCTACAAAGGACGACTTCTTTTTTAACGAAGACGAATATTAAAATCATACGGAATACTAAAAACCCTGTTTAAAACAGGGTTTTTTTGTTGGCACTCCCTTTTGGAATGGTTTTAGATATGATAGGAATAAATTATTATCAACTAAAACTTTACAAAAATGAGAAGCTTACTTTATTTAATCGCCGTAATCCTTGTAATAGGATGGATCTTCGGAGCATTTGTTTATCCCGTTGGAGGCGGCCTAATTCATATACTTTTAGTAATAGCTATAATAGCTATACTTTTAGGCATCATCAGAAGGGCATAGATTTTTGATTTATGGTATTTGGTTCACAGTGCACGGTTTAAAATTACTGTGAACTGTGGGCCAATCGCTATAAATTATTCAGCAATAATTCGGCTATAGCAATATCTTCAGGGAAGGTTATTTTAATATTACGGTAACTGCCGTCAATAAGGTTGATTTTTTCACCCATCTCTTCAACAACACTGGCATCATCAGTGAATTTTCCATCATAGGCTTGTGCGTAAGCTTTTTTTATTTGTACCGATTGGAATGTTTGAGGTGTTTGAACCAGGTAAATCTCTTCGCGAAGTAAACATGCAGAAACACCATCTCTTAATTGCCTGACAGAATCGCGACTTTTAACAGCCACCACGGCGTTTCCGTGCTCCAACGCATATTCGTACGATTTATCAATGATCTCTTTGCCTGTGAGAGGCCTTACAGCATCATGCACAGCTACCAGCGAATTTGTATTGTCAGGAATTAAATCCAGGCCGTTTTTTACTGAATGAAATCTGGTTTCGCCACCGTTTACTAACTGATGTGGGATACTGAAATGATGATCGGAGCAAAGTTGCTTCCAGTAATCATGGAAGTCT
This sequence comes from Bacteroidota bacterium, assembly GCA_013286985.1. The sequence continues at coordinate 18,470 of JABDEQ010000041.1, forward strand.
GCAGGAAGAACAATTATTGTTTCTGGTTTGGCGTCAGTATAATGGAATGCTTCAATAGTATGCATCAACACAGGTTTACCATTTAGCAACAGAAATTGCTTGGGAACAGTAGACTGCATCCTGCTGCCTGATCCGCCGGCTACAATAATAACGTAATTGTTTTGGGGTATGGGATGTGAGAGATAAGATATGAGATTAAGTGTGTCCATTATTTTAGTTGCAGGCACTAAGTTATAAATTTGAGATACGAGTTAGTCTCATATCTCAAATCTAGTATCTCACATCTTAAATTAAATAATCAGCATGGCATCGCCATAGCTATAAAAGCGATATTTTTCTTTAACGGCAACTTCATAGGCATTCATTACATGCTCATATCCACCAAATGCACATATCATCATCAACAAAGTTGACTCAGGCGTGTGGAAATTGGTAATCATTGAGTTGGCAATGCTAAAATCATAAGGTGGGAATATGAATTTGCTTGTCCAGTCGTTAGCCGGTTTCAATGTTTTATTGGCTGATACGGCCGATTCGATAGCACGCATTGAGGTAGTACCAACAGCACAAATTCTTTTCTTACGTTCAATGGCCCTGTTTACAATATTCGCCTGTTTTTCTTCAATTATAAACTGCTCCGAATCCATTTTATGTTTGGTAAGATCTTCCACCTCAACCGGACGGAAAGTTCCTAAACCTACGTGTAAGGTAACCTCAGCAAATTCAACACCCTTTAATTCAAGGCGTTTCATTAATTCGCGGCTAAAGTGCAAGCCGGCAGTAGGAGCGGCAACAGCACCTTCGTGTTTTGCGAAAATAGTTTGGTAACGATCTTTATCTTCGGCTGTAGCTTTGCGTTTTATGTATTTAGGCAGTGGTGTTTCACCAAGGATTTCCACATTACGGCGGAATTCCTCGTCAGTACCGTCAAACAAAAAACGGATGGTACGACCGCGCGAAGTAGTATTATCCACAACTTCGGCAATCAATAAATCATCATCACCAAAGTAAAGTTTGTTACCAACGCGGATTTTACGTGCAGGGTCAACTAAAACGTCCCACAATCTTAATTCTTTATTTAATTCTCTTAATAAAAAAACTTCAATCGTAGCGCCTGTTTTTTCTTTGTTACCGTACATGCGCGCAGGGAATACTTTGGTGTTGTTAAGGATCATGACGTCCTTATCGTCAAAATAATCCAATACGTCTTTAAATATTTTATGCTCAATTTTACCCGAATCGCGGTGCAACACCATTAATCGCGACTCATCGCGGGTGTTGGCAGGTGTGTGGGCTATAAGTGAATCGGGCAGGTTGAATTTAAATTGAGATAATTTCATGCTTAATTATATGAATTTTCAAGGGCGCAAATGTAAGGTTTTTTTTAGTATTTTCACCGTTTTTTTTTTCTGCTTCAGGGCTTAATTGGTTGTTTTGGTGTTTACTCTAACACTTGATTTTAAATATAGTTTTAAATAACAAAATAAATGTAACTTAAATGCCGTGGCGTAGTCTAAAATTATAGTCGCCATAGCCTCAAGCTGGATATCGGTAGATAGTAATCTAAAAAAGAAATCATAACAGATGATATTTTTAAAACTTTTGCGGGAAAGCTTCTTATTCGCCTATGATTCCTTACGTCAGAATAAGCTACGTACATTTCTCTCGTTGTTAGGCGTAACCATAGGTATATTTACTATCATATCGGTTTTTTCGGCTGTTGATACCTTGCGTAATAACCTGCAGCAAAGTGTAAATAAGTTGGGGAGCAATAGTATTTATATACAGAAATGGCCATGGGGCGGGGGAGATGAATACCCATGGTGGAAATACATGCAGCGCCCTGTGCCTAAATTAAAAGACTTTTATGAGCTGCAAAAACGTAGTCAAACGGCTTTTGCAATTTCTTATGAAATTAGTATAGATAACCGGATTGTTAAATATAAGAGCAACACGGTAGAAGGCGCTGAAATTGACGCTGCTTCTCAGGATCACGATAAAACATGGAATTTCGATTTTGAGGATGGCAGATATTTTACCGACCTTGAATCGCGTTCAGGTAGTCCGGTAACGGTAATTGGTTATGATATAGCTCAAAATTTATTTCCGGATGGTGGTGCCGTTGGCAAGCAGCTGAAAATAATGGGCCGCTATGTTACCGTAATAGGTGTTTTTAAAAAGGAAGGAAACGATATATTAGGTATATCTGACGATAAAGAGATTCTATTACCGCTCAATTTTGCAAAAAATGTAATCGACATACAAAATGAAAACTATGGCCCGCAGATAGTTGTACGCGGTAAGGCAGGAATAACCGATGTTGATGTAGAAAGTGAGCTAAGGGGCCTAATGCGGTCTATCCGCCGTTTAAGGCCCGGCGAAGATGATAACTTTGCATTAAACAAAACCAGTATACTCTCTAATCAATTAGATGTTGTATTTGGTGTATTGCATACTGTTGGGTTGATAATTGGTTTGTTTTCTATTTTGGTTGGAGGGTTCGGTATCGCCAACATTATGTTTGTATCAGTTAAAGAGCGTACCAATATTATAGGCATCCAGAAATCTCTTGGAGCCAAAAGCTATTTTATTTTATTGCAATTTTTAATTGAGGCTGTTATTTTATGCTTAATGGGTGGTATAATTGGTTTGGCAATGGTTTATGGCGCAACGGCGCTTGTTAAAGCTGCCGCAGATATACAAGTGGTATTAGATATAAAAAATATCATGATAGGCATAGGCACCTCAATAACCATTGGCGTTATTTCGGGCATTATTCCTGCCTATTTTGCGGCCAGTCTTGATCCGGTTGAAGCGATACGATCTAATTGAGCAGGCTTAGTTTATTTGATTTTCGGCCGAAACCGCGGGATTGTAATGTTTAGCTATTTTTTCGAATAACACTGTTGGTAAAAATGGCTTTGTCAAATAGTCGCACATGCCGGCGGTGAAAGCCTTGTTATACGTCTCGGGCATTGCATCGGCCGTTAATGCAATAACAGGAATATTAGGATTGCTTTGTTTGATAATGACTGTTGCCTCAAACCCATCCATTACCGGCATTTGCAAATCCATTAATATAAGGTCGTAGTTATTTTTCTCAGCCATTTCTATTGCGAGGATACCACTAATGGCTTCATCAACCTGTGCCTGCCATTTTTTTAGAAATTTCGATGCGATCAGCAAATTCATCTTATTATCGTCAACAATTAACACCCGCATACCGGATAGGTCGGTATTTAGCGGAGCAGATATTGAAGGTAATAACTGGCTATCTTTTGTTTGCTCATGCATCGCAATGTCAAATGATATTGAGAACGTAAACTGTGTTCCCTGGCCGGGTTCACTAATAACTGCAATGGCACTATCATGTAATTCTATAAGCCGTTTTGTAATGGCAAGCCCTAAACCGGTACCACCATAATTATTATCAGGCATTTGCGTTTCCTGTTCAAATGGATCAAATATGATGGCTAGGTTTTCGGCTGCAATGCCGATACCTGTGTCAGTTACAGTAAATTTGATACTAACGTTATTGCCAGCCAATGCCTCGTTGTCAAGCCTGATGGTTACTTTGCCATTATGTGTGAATTTAATGGCATTACTGATCAAATTATTTAGCACCTGTCCTAAGCGAACCTGATCGCCGTTTAAATAGCCTGGAATGGTATTGTCAATAATTAAATCGATATGTAGCCCTTTTTCAGAAGCTTTTGGGAAAAATGATTGTTTTATTTGTTGTACCAGATGATAAATATTGAAAGGCATTTTATTAAGCTCTAATTTGCCTGCTTCAATTTTATTGTAATCTAAAATATCGTTTATAATGGCCAAAAGATTTTCTCCCGAAAACTTTAGTGTATTCAGATATTCCAGTTGTTCGGGTTTTGGATCTTCTATCAATAACAAATTGGTTGTTCCAATAACGGCATTCATCGGCGTCCTTATCTCATGACTCATTGTAGACAGGAATTCCGATTTAAATTTTGATGATCTCTCAGCTTCTTCTTTGGCTGATATTAGCTCCCTGGTGGCTTTTTCGCGTTCCGTTACATCTTCACCGATACCCGTGACCTCTTTTATTTTTCCGT
>JABDEQ010000041.1:22570-22923 GCA_013286985.1 Bacteroidota bacterium
CATCATAACTAACGGTGTTTTGCCAGCTGATAATTCGCTTTTCACCATTATAACATATTACCGGATTAACAAATTGCGATTCAAATGAATTATTCCTGAACCAGTTGGTGAACAGCACTTTTAAATCTTCGGTAATAAAATTGTCCAGCCAGTTCAAACCTAAAAGGTCATTTTTTTCATAACCAAGCAGGTTGGCCATATATTTATTGCAGAAATTGATGTTGCCTTTACTGTCAATTGATATAGCCGGCATTTTTATAGTTTCCAGTATCAGTTTATACTTATTTTCTGTACGCTGATAATCAATTTCGGCTTGTTTACGGTCAGTAATATCCTGTAACGTTCCAATAATT
>JABDEQ010000042.1:0-13436 GCA_013286985.1 Bacteroidota bacterium
CCTGGGTGTCACCATTTACAAAGCCTGCGTACGTTACCGTTAATGCTGGTAAGGCTTGTCCATAAGTTGAGCTTTGGTTATCTGCCGTTACTGTTAAGGCTGCCTGGCCGATCGTTAATGTGCCATTGGTATAAGTGATCGCATAGTTATTATCTACTGCTCCACTTGGCGTAATCGTATAGCTACCTGCTGGTGATGCTGCCGTAGCGGTGGTTGATGCGGTCGCTGCGGTGGTTAAGCTGGCCTGCGTATCACCATTGACAAAGCCGCTGTAAGTCACCGTTAAGGCGGGGATTACTGAGCCGTAGGTGGAGCTTTGGTTATCGGCGGTAATGCTTAGGGCTGCCTGGCCGATCGTTAAAGTACCATTGGTATAAGTGATCGCATAGTTATTATCTACGGCACCTGATGGGGTAATCGTATAACTTCCTGCCGGGCTTGCTGCGGTTGCTGTTGTGCTTGCGGTGGCTGCGGTGGTTAAGCTGGCCTGGGTATCGCCATTGACAAAACCTGCATAGCTAACCGTTAAGGCTGGTAATGCTTGTCCGTAAGTGCTGCTTTGGTTATCTGCGGTAATGCTTAATGCTGCCTGACCAATGGTCAACGTGCCATTAGTATAAGTGATCGCGTAGTTATTATCTACCGCGCCTGATGGGGTGATGGTATAACTTCCTGCAGGTGATGCTGCGGTGGCGGTGGTGCTGGCTGTCGCTGCTGTGGTTAAACTCGCTTGCGTATCCCCATTGACAAAGCCGCTGTAAGTTACGGTTAGTGCCGGTAAGGCTTGACCATAAGTACTGCTTTGATTATCTGCGGTAATACTTAATGCTGCCTGGCCAATCGTTAAAGTACCGTTGGTATAGGTGATCGCGTAGTTGTTATCTACCGCACCTGATGGGGTAATGGTATAACTACCTGCCGGGCTTGCTGCGGTCGCTGTGGTACTTGCTGTTGCTGCGGTAGTTAAGCTGGCCTGCGTATCGCCATTGACAAATCCGGCATAGCTGACCGTTAAGGCTGGTAATGCCTGGCCGTAGGTTGAGCTTTGGTTATCCGCGGTGATGCTTAATGGGGCCTGGCTTACTGTGCTGGATGGTATAGTTTCATTTATACTGGTAGCGCCGCTGCTGCTTAATATTACATCGCCTGAATAATTGCCTGGTATATCGCTTGCTATCAACCTGACATAAACCGGCGTGGATGGTATGGTACCCGCTGTTCCTATCGTCACCGTACTGCTGAATGTACTGTTATCCGTACTTACTTCAAATCCGCCTGGTGGCGTTACCAGTATACCGGCACTCGTATTGTTGCCGGATACATTGAAACTTTGTGAGCCCGACGCCGTGCCGTAAGTAGTACTCATTGCCGTTAAGGTACCGCTGACTGTTATTGCCGGAATAACGTTAAACGTTCCTGACGGACCTGCACCGATATCCGTATTTCCTGCAAGGTCGGTTGAGGTAGCAGCAGCAATGGTGATACCTATACTGCCTGTGCCGCTGATAGCAGAAATGGTTACCGTTCTGGTCAGCCCGGTTCCGCTTACGGCTACACTTCCTGTAGCTGTACCAGTTGTATTCAGCGTAATATTTGAGGTGCTTAATGTACTGGTATTAAAATTAGCGTCGGCATAAGTTACCGTATAAGTTACCGGCCCGGTTGCGGTGCTGCTCACCGATGGTGCACTGATGGTCACCGTTGGCGGCGTATTATCGATAATGACACTGGCTGATGCCGCTGATGCGGTATTCGTATTGCCGGCAAGGTCGGAAATCAAACCCGCAGGAACCGTAAAGTTCATCGTGCCGTCTCCGCTTACATTATCAATAGTTACCGGGAAGCTGTAGTTGTTGCCCGATTGGGTATAAGCCCCACCCACCGAACCACCGCCGATGCTGGCTGTTCCGGTTACCTGTGAATTACTGAAAACCGTAATTGCCCCGAAACTGGATAAAGTACTCACATCCATATTGGCATCCGTAAAGGTTACGGTATAGGTAATAGCAGCACTTGAATTGGCATAGCTGACCGATGGTGCACTGATGGTTACCGTTGGTGCTGTTTTATCAATGGTATAAGTGCTGCCGGTAAATGGCAACGCAGTAGTGATACCCGGCAATACGCCTGTTGCATTGGCCAGGTTAAGCCCGATGGTGCCATCGCCTGTTCCGGTGTTTACCGTAATGGTATAAGTAGTGCCAGAACCTGAAATAGAAGCAATACTGGCGCCGCTGACAGCACCCGTGGTAGCTAATGAAAAGTTACTGGTGCTTAGCCCGGTTATTGGATCAGTAAAGGTTGCGGTATATTGTACGGTTGAGGCGTTGGTTATGCTGGATGATACATCAGTAATAGAACTGATAGTAGTAGGCTGCGCCACGGCGAAAGTCCCCGACGGGCCTGCACCGATATCCGTATTTCCTGCAAGGTCGGTTGACGTGGCAGCAGCAATGGTGATACCTATACTGCCTGTGCCACTAATAGCAGAAATGGTTACCGTTCTGGTCAGCCCGGTTCCGCTTACGGCTACACTACCGGTAGCTGTTCCGGTAGTATTTAAGGTAATATATGAGGTGCTTAATGTGCTGCTATTAAAATTAGCGTCGGCATAAGTTACCGTATAAGTTACCGGGCCTGTTGAGGTACTGCTCACCGATGGGGCACTGATAGTCACCGTTGGTGGCGTATTATCGATAATGACACTGGCTGCCGCTGCTGATGCGGTATTCGTATTGCCGGCAAGGTCGGAAACCAAACCCGCGGGAACCGTAAAGCTCATCGTACCATCGCCGGTTACATTATCAATAGTTACCAGGGAGCTGTAGTTGTTGCCCGATTGGGTATAAGCTCCCACCGAACCGCCGCCGATGCTGGCTGTTCCTGTTAACTGCGCGTTGCTATTAACAGTAAGCGGGCTAAAACCGGATAAAGTGCTAACATCCATATTGGCATCCGTAAAGGTTACCGTATAGGTAATAGCCGCACTTGAATTGGCATAGGTTATTGATGGTGCACTGATGGTTACCGTTGGTGCTGTTCTATCAATGGTATAAGTGCTGCCTGTAAATGGCAACGTAGTGGTGATGCCCGGCGATACGCCTGTTGCATTAGCCAGGTTAAGCCCGATGGTGCCATCTCCCGTGCCGGTATTTACCGTAATGGTATAGGTAGTGCCTGATCCTGAAATAGAAGCAATGCTGGCGCCGCTTACAGCACCAGTGGTAGCTAATGAAAAGTTACCGGTGCTTAGCCCGGTTATTGGATCGGCAAAGGTTGCGGTGTATTGTACGGTCGCAGCATTGGTTGTGCTGGATGATACATCAGTAATAGAACTGATAGTGGTTGGTGCCGGTGTTACCGTGAAGGTAGTTGAAGGTCCTGCTGCTCCGGCGGTATTGCCTGCCAAATCAGAAGCGGTACCGGCAGCAATAGAAATACCTAATGTTCCTGTTCCCGAAATGGAAGAAATAGTTACCGTACGTGTTGTTCCGCTTCCCGATACTGCTAAACTTCCGGTAGCAGTACCCGTTACATTCAGCGTAATATCAGATGTACTTAATGTACTGGTATTAAAATTAGCATCAGCATAAGTCACCGTATAAGTTATAGGGCCTGTGCTGGTTGATGCTGCTGATGGCGCACTGATGGTTACCGTTGGTGCTGTTTTATCAATGGTATAAGTACTGCCGGTAAATGGCAAAGTGGTGCTGATGCCGGGTGATATGCCCGTCGCATTAGCCAGGTTCAGCCCGATTGTGCCATCCCCGGTTCCAGTATTGACTGTAACGGTATAAGTAGTGCCCGATCCCGAAATGGAAGTGATACTGGCTCCGCTTACACTACCTGTTGTGGTTAATGAAAAATTACTGGTGCTTAGCCCGGTTACCGCTGCGCCAAACGTTGCTGTATATTGTACCGAGCTTACATTTGTTAAGCTTGATGATACATCAGTAATGGAACTGATGGTGGTTGATGGAGGCGTTGAAACAGTACTTGTTGGTATGGCTACATTTACATTAGTGGCTCCCGAACTGCTCAACACAATATTACCCGAATAGGTACTTACTGCATCCGAAGCCGACAAACGTACGTAAACTGGTGTCGCCGCTATATTACCGACAGCGCCAACCGTAACTGTACCAGAAAAACTAACATTATCCGTACTTACTTCAAAACCGGTTGGCGGAGTTACCAAAATGCCAGCTGTCATGTTGGTACCAGATACATTGAAATTTTCGGAACTTGAAGCTGTACCGGCGATAGTACTTAATGCTGATAAAGTTCCTGCAGTAGTAATGGCAGGTCCAACCGGTACCAGGTGTATCAAGGCACCAGCATCTGAACCATCATCAGCATCATTAATAAAAATATTATTGCCGTTAATCACGGCCATGCCCCACGGGTAAAAAGTACCGTTGGTATGCAAAGGGCTATAAACCGCTGTTCCTGTGCCGGTACCACCTATATATTCATCCAAGACATAACCGGATCCGGGGTTTTCAGAACTGTAAAGATTACCTGCATTATCAATCCCTAAAGCAGTTGCATAAAGCCCGGTAGAAACAGTTGAAACCGTATAGGAAGAAGCGGCTGTTAATTTATAAACATGCCCCCCATCTGTTATGGTAGAAACGTTACTAAAGGCATCGGCTACATAAACATCACCGTTAGCGGCAACTGTTAATCCGGTTGGATAGGTATAGCCGGCAGCCGATTTAAGGTTATCATATAGTTTGGTGCCGGTAGTACTGCCGGCGGGATACTTAACTACGGCATAAGTTCCGTTTCCGGAATCATATTCGGCCGTGTATAAATTATTACTGGCATCAATTGCTAAAGCCGAATAATAATTTCCGGACATAAAGGTAGATGACGTATAAGTACTTCCGTTAAAAGTAAGTTTAATAACGGCGCCACCAAGAGAGCTAAAATCAGTAGAGACATATACATCCCCGGTACTTGTTACAACAAGTCCCCATGGGTAATCACCTATTTCATGCGTAAGGCCGGTATAAATAACCGTTGGTGATCCTGTACCATTGGTATATTTTTCAACCTCGTAATTTGCACCCGATGTACCCGGCTGAACGCGCGTTACATATATGTTATTACTAGCGTCTTTTGTCAACGCGGTATACAAACCACCGGTTTCGAGGTCTGTGCCTGTAAGCTGAGCCTTAACAGGCACAGCTGCCCCTATAAAGAGAACGATAGTGGCAATAACATAAAAACCTTTTGTAAAAAATTTCTTCATAAAATTGAATTTTAAATACACATGTACGGGTTTTGCCAGCCGCTTACACTTTCTTCATGAATTTCTTTAAAATCCGGTGAATCGAATTTCACTCCCCTGCCCTGACTTAGTACGGTTTTGTATATTTTATTGTGTGATGTGCTGATCTTTAAAATATCTATTAATGGTAATGAGAAACCTGATAAAGGATAAAAATTGCGCTCGCCTCTTGGACCTACTACTGACTCCTTTTGTAATAATTTGGCCGCACCATCAAGGTCGCGTTTAATAATCAGGTGTTTAACTTCTTTTAAAGCCATTCCTGCTTCATATCCCAATAGCCCATAAATATTTGCCATTTGGCCGCCGGTATTTTCAAACTTGCTTACAAACTCCTTGTTGCGCATACTTTCGGAATTGCGACTCCAGGTTGTGGCCGAAAACATTTCAATGTCTAAGTCTGCTATATCTTCCAATACATCGTCATAAACCATATTTTCAACAACCAATAATGGAATGTGCTTATAAAAAGGAGATTGACGCCATAATTTAAGAAAGTTATTACCCATGTCACCGGCGAAAATAGCATGAATGTAAGCAGGCGGATTTTTTTCTATTTCAGCGAAGAAAGCACTTAGATTAAAATTATTAATATTTGACGTGTCGCGAGGTAAAACATGTAAACCCATCGTTTCAGATCCGGCTGTACAGGCACCTTTATAAAACGCGGTATTTAAATGATATCCGGCTTCGTATACTGGCATTATCATCATACCGGCATCTCCGTATTCCTTATGTGCCCAGTGGCCCAACGCATATTGCGATTGGACAATTTGCTGTGACGAATAAAATATCCTCGGGCTAAAATGCTCAAAATAGGGAATGCATTCGCCCATATCAAAAAAGAAAGCCAATATATTGTGCCGCTCTATTGTAGGAACAATATTCGGAATCGATTTATAACTTATAAGTCCCGAAACAATATCAACTCTTTCAAAAAACACCAGTTGGTTAACAGCTTCCAACACACTTTTCGGATCGCCCTGCTTGGTATAAACCGGAAAAAATTGAAACTCATTGTGCTGCATACCATCAGGATATAAGCCTAATAGGATTCCGGCCATTAAATGATTACCATAAAATGGGTATACACCTGAATAAGGCGTTAAAAAACCGATTTTAATTGGCCCTGTTGTCACAATTGATCGATTTTGGGTATTAATTCCTTGTAGGGAAAATACCGTTCATAGCAATTATATAAGATATAGCAAGATATGGCGAAAGAATTGGTAATGGAATATTGCTGCCTGTTAAACCAACTGCAGTTGGGGCTAAAGTTGTATTAGGAGCAGTTGTTGTATAAATGTTCTCAACTGTTGCATTTGGACCTGAACCTGTCGACGGTCCTCTTGACAGGTAGGTTGTAGTGCCGGGAGCGCCACCGGTAGTGGCGGCACCACTATTCACATTAAGCGCGTGTGTATGTTGTGGTAAATTACTTATTGATATCGATACCGATTCGGCACCCGATGCCTGGCCCAAAACATAATTGCTTAAGCCCGGTCCCTGCCCCTGTCCAATAGGTGCCCTGCCACGCAGATCGGGTAAAGCAAAATTAGTAGTACCATTGCCTTGGTAAGTAGTACCTAACAATGAAAAAACAGCGGTATTGCTTGAAATGGCTAACAGTTGCCCCGAACAGAATAAAAACCCCTGTGGTGCAAAATTACTACCAAACGCGAAGATCATCGCTAATAAAGGATCCATATATCAATGAATTTAATTGTGAATATTATAGAGCTGATTCAAATTTACATCAATATTAAATGTTTTTTTTTATTTCTCATCCAATATTATGACAAAATGAGCGTTATGGGGAGTTTTCTTTTCCACATTTTAATATAGATTAATAGAATATCATTTTACTAATATTTATTAACAAAAAAGTATTATTATTTCACTAAATGAGAATTATTAACTATATTGAAATTAAAATTTTAACTATATTTTAAGAAAGCATTTCTCCGTCTTAAAATATTGTTAAACAATGTTTTAAAGCACTAATTCCATAAAAAATAATTAACTAATACTAATTAATTATCTCCATTTTCTCTTACAAGTCAGTCGGTACTATTTAAATTTACCAGCCGTATTTAAAGTTGTTTTATTTAGGCAAAATATATTTATATATTTATGCACTCAAAGCAATATTATGAATAAGCAGCGCAGATTATTTCTAAACCAGATATCGTTTATGGCTGGAGTTGCAGCCCTAAGCAAACCAATGACCTCGGTGGCTTCTATTAGTAAACATATTAATACTATCCATTCTTCTGGTCATGCTGTTACCATATATCATACTAATGATCTGCATGGAAATTTAAATACCACCTACAACAACATGGGAGGCATTAATAAATTAAAAACACTTATTGAGAATCAGGAAACCAGCGGCCTATTGCTTGATGCAGGTGATTTTTTAAATGGCAATAGTAGTTTTGCTGAACATAAACAAGTAATTGATTTGATGAACAAGATGGGTTACAATGTTGCCACCATCGGTAATCACGAATTGATACAGGGGCAGGATTATTTAGCTGAGTTAGCTCCACTGATGAAATTTAAACTGGTGAATTGCAATTATGAGTTCAATAATAGTTTAAGCAAACTGGTCGCTCCTTATATTATAATCAACTCGGGCAAATTTAAAGTAGGTATAACCGGGGTGGGTCACCAGATAGCAGGTGTTAAATATTATGATGCTATAAGCAGTGCAAATAACATGGCTGCCTTTTTAAAGAAAAATGAAAATTGTGACCTGGTGGTTTGTCTTTCACATTTAGGATATTCTCAAAAAGGAGATCTGCCGGATAATCAAAAGCTCGCCCGTCAATCTGAGCATATAGACGTGATTTTAAGCGGACATAATCATAAGCTATTACAAGGGCCCGCCGTTATAGCTAATAAAAATAAAGAGGAAGTTATTGTTAGCCAGGCTGCATGGGATGGCCTTATGCTTGGCAAAACAGTTTTTAGCTTTGAAAACGGCAAAGAAAAATTCAATTTAAAAGCTAAGCACCTGATACCCGGCCAGCCTTATGATAAAACTTACACTTCGTCATTTTATGAGCTGCGTTCGATAGAAAAAGAATTAATGGCCTCATAAACCTCACAGCTGTTTTGTTAACCGAAACCATTATCGATTTTGTTGAGTCTGTGGGTATAAAAGTTCTTAAAATGCCTATAACGGATGATACCTTTTTGCCCGGTTTGCAATTAAAAGATGGTGCCCTTATAATTGACTCTGAAAAACTGTTATATCCGGGCGATATATTGCACGAAGCTGGCCATCTGGCTACCATGCCTCCTGATATCCGTAAAACAATGAATGATAATTTACCCGCCACTCCGGAGAATCAGGGTGGTGAGATGATGGCTTTAGCATGGTCATACGCAGCAGCCAAATATCTTGATATTGATCCTCATGTTGTTTTTCATGCTGAAGGATATAAAGGCGGCAGCGAAAATCTGATAGAGAATTTTTCGGAAGGGCGATACATCGGTGTACCATTATTGCAATGGGCGGGAATGGCTTATGATGACAAAAAAGCAAAAGAATACTCTAAGCCAGCTTATCCGCATATGATTAACTGGCTTAGAGAAAACTAACAGCGGTATTTATGGTTCGTTACGCAAAATTTCAATTGCCTTATGATGCAAAAGCCATACAGGCAGAGTTAATTACTGTGAAGAAGAACTGGCAGCCGCACTTTAATACTTATCATTTCGAAGGTTCGTGGACAGTATTACCACTTCGCTCACCAAACGGCGATCACAAAAACATTACACCCGATTTAATGGGCGATGGTGAGTATCTGGATACAGAACATATGCAAAATTTCCCTTCAGTAAAAAAATTATTATCGGATCTGCAATGTGAACAAATGTCTGTCAGGTTTTTGAACCTTCAGGCAGGGGCAATAATTAAACCACATCGCGATAATGAATTGGCATTTGAAAAGGGCGAAGCCCGTTTGCATTTTCCCATTTTAACAAACCCCGAAGTTGAATTTTATATAGAAGATGACCGCATTATTTTAGCCGAAGGCGATTGCTGGTATATTAATGCCAATTTACCTCATCATGTTAGCAATAATGGAACAACTGACCGAATTCACCTTGTTGTGGATTGTAAAGTTAATAGCTGGCTAAAAAACATCATCAACACAGCAGCAGAAATATCATTTAAAGATGATACCGACAATGAGCAATTATTGCTGTTGATTAAGGAGCTTCGCTTGCAAAATACCCAAACATCAAATAATATTGCCAACGAACTGGAGCTGCAAGTAAAGTAATTATTGCCGGTTGTAAGTTTGGGCTATTGGACGGTTGGATTAAAATTAAAAGAGCAGGCTACGAAATATCCATCATGCGAAAGGGAAACAGGGGTGTTTACAAGCTCGCCATCCCTCATTAAAACTGGAAGACTCAACTCACTTTTCTCCAGCTTAAACTCACCCTCAAAAAAGGTATTTAATTTATCCAAAGCAAATTTCCTGACAGCGGCCGACTGATGTTGATAATCATTGTGCTCAATCTGCTGTACATCATTAAAGATATATTCAAAATTATCATCTTCATTAACCACTGTAGATATCCAGTCGTTTGTAATTATTGAACGAAAGAAAAGATTATCCTGTTCAAACCGTAAGCTCCCGGAATAATGTTGATCTGGATGAGCATGCACAGTTAATACATTGATTTTAACAGGAGAAAATACAAGCTGATGATTATTACGTTTAAGATATTTAAAGGCCGATTCCTTAACCGACCATAACAACCATATATAGTTTTCGAAAGGCAATGCAGCAAGTTCAGGCTGATGATAAAGCTGTTGCTCAACAACTGAAAGGATCTTTGAATAAAACCGGGGCTCACATGTCCTTTGTTTATTAATTGATCCTAGAGCTACTATATCATTGCCCGTGCTTATCATGCAGATTGATTCATTTTATCGAGAATAACATCAATACAATTTCCTACCAGGTACATTTTTTCGGCCGAGTCAAAATCAATTTCAATGTTATATGCAGATTCCGCGTCAATAATTATATCAACCAAATTGGCCGAATTGATTTTTAAATCTTTCATCAAATCAGTTTCTTCAGTAATTCCGTTCAGTAATTCTTTGTTTTCTGTGTAGGGTGCCAGTACTTTTTTTAGTTCAATTAAAACAGTGTTTCTATTCATTGTTATTTATATTTTGAAATTATCAGACAAGTATTAACGTCGCCAAAGCCAAAATTAGCTTTTGCTATAACATTAATCTCCTTGTTTACCATATTTGTGGGCAAATTGTTTGCAGTTATTAAATCTATTATTTCGGGGTTGGGGTCTTCAATGTTGATATTGGGGTGTACAAACTGATGTTCTATCTGTAAAACAGCCGCTACAGTCTCAATTGAGCCGGCTGCACTCAGGCAATGCCCGATCATTGATTTTAACGAATTCACCAGCGGAAAATCAGCACCTTTTCTGTTCAACGCATCGGCCCAGTTTTGAATTTCCTGCTTATCGGCAATAGTAGCGGTTAAGTGTCCGCTAATTAAATCAATTTCTTCGGCTTTGATATTTGCCTGTGCCATTGCCTCGTTTATACATTTCACAACTCCGACAGCTGCGGGTGCGGTCATTGTCCCTCCACTCCTCTGCCCGCCCGAATTATTACTACCGCCAAGCACTTCTGCATAAATTTTTGCGCCACGGGCCAGGGCAAAATCCAAATCCTCCAAAATAAGTGCACCTGCACCGGAGCCCGGCACAAAGCCACCTGCCGAAATACTCATTGGCCGCGAGGCTCTTTCGGGCTGATCATTAAATTTACGTGATAATACACGCATAGAGTCAAAGGCACCAAACACATACGAATCAACATATTCGCTGCTGCCTACTACCATTCTTTTTGCCATGCCGTATTTGATATACTCATAGCCCATTAAAATTGCCTGTGTACCGGTTGCACATGCCGAAGAATTGCTGATAATTTTATTGCCAAGCCCCAGCCGCCCCGAAATATAAGCAGTTACGCCACTATTCATAATCTGTTCGACTACACGAGACCCTAATTTTTTTGATTCCTTGGCGTCAACCCGGTTTATTGCATTTTTTATAACATCGGTATCGGCAACACTGCTGCCAAAAACACAACCTGTTTCGTATAGCGTTTCATCAGTTACAATTGGATTGCCGGCATCCATCCAGGCGTCAAGAGCAGCTTTAATACCAAAAGCGATGCCTTTGCCTTTTAAGCCATATAAACTGGTTTCGGTGATGTAGTTTCGCAATTGCTCCCACTCAAACTCGGGCATACCACATACCTGGCAGTTAAATTTAAGCTCTTCAAACAGGGGAACATATTTTATACCCGAAATACCGTTTTTTATGGAATGCAGAAAATCCGGCACATTCATACCATTTGGCGAAACCACTCCTAAACCGGTTATAACTACACGTTTACTCATTTAGTACCTTATGCTTTTACAGCGTTTTTTATAATTCCCGAAAATATACCTTTTGCTATTAATTCCGATGCCTCGTTATGCATTTCAATTAAACATTTTAGCTTACCGAACCTAAAATATTGTTTTCTGGATGTTACAGTGACTTTTTCGCCGGGTAAAACCATTTTAAAAAAAGAAACATCGGTAGCAGTAAGTAATGGAAATGAATCGGCATCCATAGCCACACCTTCAGTATTTTTTCCGCTCACAATTAAATGAATTCCTAATACTACCAACCCTATCTGGGCCATAATTTCGGTAATTATTACGCCGGGTGTTACCGGGTTGCCTACAAAATGGTCTTCATAAAAAAATGCATTTTCCTTTAATGTGTATTCCCCTTCTACACCGTTATCATCCAGTGAAAGGATATTATCCACAAAACGGAATGATGATTTATAGGGTAGTAAGTCTAAAATTTTATTATGCACTCTTTGGCTATAGTTTTATTTCGGTTACGATTAAAATTATTTACAATGCTCACCCCCATCAACGTGAATCAGTGAGCCGTTTATCCAGGCGGCTTCCGCAGTACACAAAAGGTAGATAACGTTTGCCACATCCTCTGGCTTTGTAATACGGCCAAGTGGATTTCTTTGTTTAGCAATCTCTATCAATCGTTCGCTTTCGGGTATCATTTTAAGCGATGGTGTTTCCGTGATCCCCGCCTGAATCAGGTTTGTTTTTAAACCGAATTTGCTTAGTTCAACGGCCATATAGGTTGTTAAACTCTCTAACGATGCCTTTGCTATAGAAACGGCCGCGTATCCATCCCAATATTTGTGTGCTCCTTCGCTGGTCAAGCCAATAATTCTGGCGTCTTCTTCAAAAAGCTCGGCATCCAGAACCGTTCTCGCCCAATCTAATATACTGGTAGCCATTGCATAAGTAGTAAACCGTATATCCTCGATAGAAAGCTCCGGTTTACCTTTATCCGATTGACTATCTTCCGAAATAAGCGGCTTCAAATTACCCCTTGCTATAGAATGCAGCAGTAGTTTAACACAGTATTTACTTTTAACAGCCGACGAAAATTGCTCAATAAATTTAGTACGGCCAGTAACATCAAGTGCGTTTGCGTTAAAAGGCAAGATTTCCACTTCGCATTTTGCCGCAATTGTTGCGAACTTCTCTTTTAACAATCTTTCGGTAATAGCGGTCTCTCTGTATATAACGGCAATGTTCATGCCATGTGTTGCCAGTTTCTCCACAGACGCCATACCAAACCCACTCGACCCACCTAAAATAATGGCCCACGACCCTGAAAATTGCTTATTATTTTTATACACTTATAAGAGGTTAACTATATTATATTTTTTAAAAATGCCGTACTTAAGTAAATAATTGGGGCGAAATTTACCTTTAGCTATTGAAGATTTATATAAATTTTGAGAGGCTTAATATTGAACCATACCGTATAATCGTTTTCTGCAATAAATTTATTTACAAGGCTTTGATGGGCAAAACAAGTTGTAAAAAAGTTTATAGTTTTAAAAGAGTAAAGGTTTAATCCCATATAGTAAAATTAAATTTCATCCAAAAGTAAGCGAAAATAGTTTAAAAAATATTGCATCGATAGTAAGAATTATAGGCGCCCCAACAAAAAAAGCAATAACCAGGTAGTACTTAAATAATTT
>JABDEQ010000042.1:13446-22784 GCA_013286985.1 Bacteroidota bacterium
ATCTATGAGCGGCGCTGTAAAATGATCAATAATTTCACCCAAAAGTAAGCGAAAACTAGTAAAAATATACTGTAAGTACCTACTTAATATTAACATTATCATTATTCTTTATATTTGCCGCTCGGCCTGCTAATATCAACCTATGAAAAAAAAAAATATATTAATATTGCTTTGCATTTTTTCAATTTCTATCGTAAAAAGCAAAAGTCAGTCACAGAATTTCGATAAGGCGGCATTTTATGCAATTTTAAAATCAGGTAAAATTGACGATATTAATAATGAACTAACGTTATTAACTTCTTCGGCTGTCGCCGAAAAAGATGGTTACCAAGGTGCATTATTAATGAGAAAAGGCGGCCTTTTATCAATACCCGGCGAAAAGTTAAAATCCTTTAAAAAAGGACGGATATTATTAGAAACAGCTTTGACTAATGACAACGCCAATGGTGAATACCATTTTTTAAGATTAATTATACAGGAACATGCACCTAAAATTGTCAAATATAATACTGATATTGAAACAGATAAGGAACACATTATAAAATCATATAAAAACCTATCACCTGCTGTGCAACATGCCATTATAGATTACAGTAAAAACTCTAAAATAATACACCCCAACGATTTTCAATAACAACTATGAGTAAAAAAGTATTGGCTATCTATTTTTCGCAATCCGGCCAATTGGGTGAAATTATTGATCATTTTACAGCGCCGCTCATAGATGCGGGCATATCAGTTGAAAAAGTAAAGGTTAATCTCGCAAATAACTATCCCTTTCCGTGGACAGCAAACGGCTTTTTTAGTGTAATGCCCGATTGTGTGTTGGATGTAGCTGCCGAGCTGGCACCTTTTGAATTGAAAGAGAGCAAATATGACCTCGTTATTTTAGGTTATCAGGCCTGGTTTTTATCGCCAAGCATCCCTTTTAATTCATTAATGCACGATGCCACACTAACCAGAACATTAGATAATACTCCCGTAATAACAATTACCGGAGCCCGTAATATGTGGCTAAGTGCTTTTGTAAGGGTAAAAAAATTAATCCATGCAACCGGAGCTAAAATTGTTGGAAATGTGGCTTTAGTAGATACTCACCCCAACCCGGTGAGCTTTGTTACCATTTTTCATTGGATGCTGCATGGTAAAAAAGACAGATATCTAAACATTTTCCCTCCTCCGGGTGTTCAGCAAACAGATATAGAACACACCAGCGTATTTGGACAACATGTTTTAAACCATTTGAATGAAAACGACTGGGACACTTTACAACAACAATTGGATGCCGACGGTGCCGTAAAATTAAATTACAACTTAATGGTGATAGAATCTGTTGCAAGTAAGATATTCAGATTTTGGGCTAACATGATTGTAAAAAAGAAAAACAGAGCGCCATGGATTAAATTATTTAAGTACTACCTGGTTATTGCTTTTTTTGTTGGGGCGCCTATAATTCTTACTATCGATGCAATATTTTTTAAACTATTTTCGCCACGGCGTATCAGCGCTAAAAAACAATATTATTTAAATTTAAACTAATACACCTTATATGTCTGCTACAGAAGTTTACATCAATAGTACTTCGGCTTTTTTTCCAAATGATCCTGTTCCTAACGAGGATATGGAATTATACCTTGGCTATATTAATGGCAAACCTTCCAAATCAAAACCGATTGTATTACGCAACAATGGTATAAAAAACCGCTATTACGCATTAACAAAAGGTGGAAAATCAACCCATACCAACGCACAGATGACAGCATTGGCGGTTAAAGAACTGTTTAAGAATAATCCTGAAAAGATAAAAGAACTTGATCTGCTTTCATGCGGTACTTCGTGCCCTGATCAAATAATGCCAAGCCACGGTGTTATGACTCATGGATGGTTACCCGAAGCTGAAGCTATTGAAGTTGTTTCGCCATCGGGCGTTTGCTGTGCAGGCATGCATGCCATTAAATATGCTTACATGGCCATCCGTACTGGTGATGTAAAACTCGCGGTAGCAACAGGATCTGAAAGATTTTCGGGCCTGCTGGTATCCGACGTATTTGAGGAGGAAGCGCAAAAACTAAAGGACTTAAGTGATAACCCGTACATCGCTTTTCAAAAGGATTTTTTGAGATGGATGTTGTCCGACGGGGCTGCGGCATTCCTGATGTCGGATAAACCGAACGAAAACGGAATCAGCCTTAGGTTAGATTGGATTGAAGGTGTTTCTTATGCCAATGAAATGCAAACCTGCATGTACATGGGCGGCGAAAAAATGGAGGACGGCAATTTAAAAGGTTTTATGGACTACACGCCTGAGGAGATTATGAATAAATCTGTATTCAGCGTAAAACAGGATATCACCCTATTAAGCGATAATATTGTACCATTGGGCGGCAAAAAAATAAAAGAAATAATGGAACGCCGTGGTGTTACCGCAGCAGACATCGACTATTTTTTACCGCATATTTCCAGTGACTTTTTCAGGCCAAAAATATACGACATGGTGGAAATTTATGGCGGCGGCATTCCTTACGAAAAATGGTTTATTAACCTGTATACCGTGGGCAACGTAGGTGCTGCTTCTATTTTCCTGATGATAAATGAATTATTCAATAGCGGAAAATTAAAAAAGGGCGAAAAGCTACTGTTGCTGGTACCCGAAAGCGCCAGATTCTCATACATGTACGCCATGCTGACCGTTGTTTAAAAAGGGGTTTCATGAAAAAAGAAGATGTACCGCAGGATTTGAGCTCACTTGGTAAAATTACCAAGGAAGTTTGTTACGCTACGGACAAATCTGGCAAATATATTACAGAACTAAGCAAAGGCTGGGATGTTAAAATAACAGCACTGGATGCCCATTGGGAAGAAATTGAACAAAGAGTAGCTATTGCAAAACAAAAGGTTTTAAATCATGAAGCCAGTCCCTTGTTGTTTTTTATGGAGAAAAACCTGATGGACGCGGACCTTTTGGCGGGTTATGCGGGTTTCTGGAAGTGGCAGGTTAAAAGACACTTGAAGCCCGAAATATTTGAAAAACTAAATAACAAAAAACTTCGGCGTTATGCAGAAGTTTTTAACGTGACTATTGATGATCTTAAAAATATAAATGTGCATGAAGCTTAATTTCGAACATCTTCAGTCTGCACATTGCGAAAACGGGGTAACAAGGAGCTTATTAAAAAACATAGGTATTAATCAAATAACTGAACCGCTGGCATTCGGCATAGGTTCGGGTTTGTTTTATGTTTATATACCACTTTTGAAAATTAATAACGGGCCCGTGATTGCGTTTCGCCCTATGCCGGGTCTTATTTTTAAAAGAACCTGCAAAGCACTGGGCATACCCGTTGTTCGTCAAAAATTCAGCTCCAAACAAAAGGCTGAGGCATTTTTAAATAATTGTTTGAATGAGGGTCATCCTGTTGGATGCCAGGTTGGCGTGTATTATCTAACTTATTTCCCTAAAGAATACCGTTTTCATTTCAACGCCCATAACCTTATTGTTTATGGTACGGAAGATGATAACTATTTAATCAGCGACCCGGTTATGGAAACCGTAACCAGCCTAAATAGCTATGAGTTAGAACGTGTCCGGTTTGCCAAGGGAACATTATCACCACGGGGACAAATTTACTATCCGCAAGCCGGAGCACATATCACCGAAGATCAAATTAAAAAAGCGATAATAAGCGGTATCAAGAAGAACGTTCGCGAAATGCTAAATATTCCGTTTCCATTTGTTGGGGTAAAAGGGATAAGATATACCGGTAAAAAAATAAAACAATGGCGCAATAAGCTTGGCGTAAAGCAAGCCGGCTTATATTTGGCGCAACTGGTGCGTATGCAAGAAGAAATAGGTACAGGGGGTGGCGGATTCCGGTATATTTACGCGGCTTTTTTACAGGAAGCTTACGCTTATCATCCTATTGACGAGTTGTTGAAGATATCAAAAATGTTTACTGAATCGGGCGATCTTTGGCGTACCGCCGCTGTGCAGGCCGCGGGTATTTATAAGGGCCGCATTACCAGCCAGGAAGATTTTGATACCATGGGCAACTATTTGATTGAAATTGCCGATATAGAGTATAAGGCTTTTAGGGCATTGAAAAATATAAAATGGGCTTAGCAGAAACTTATGCAATAAATATCAGTAACATGGAGTTTGGCTATCCGGATAATCCGGAGGTGTCATTTATCCAACTTAACTTAAAAATTGCCAAAGGCGAGCGTTTTGGTTTATTTGGACCTAACGGTGCGGGCAAAACCACTTTAATGAACCTGATGACTGGTTTACTTAAAGCAAATAAGGGCCATATATCATTGCTAGGTCATGATATAGATAAACATAGCAACACCGTAAGCAAACTTTTTGGCTTTGTTCCCCAGGATTTTTCCTTTTATCAGGAATTATCTCCAGTGGAGAATCTTGAATTTTTTGGCGCATGGTCTGGTTTAAATAAAAAGCAGATCAGCCAAAGAACCGATGAACTATTGGATATTCTTGGATTAGATGAAGTAAGAGACAAACAAGTTCAAAAGTTTTCGGGCGGTATGAAAAGAAGGGTAAACCTGGCTATAGGAGTAATTCACAACCCACAGGTTTTATTTTTAGATGAACCAACAGTTGGGGTTGATGTACAAACCCGGCATGCTATCATCAATTATTTAAAAAAACTTAACGACAGTGGAACCACTCTTGTATACACTTCCCATCAACTGAGCGAGGCCGAAGGTTTATGCGATCAGGTTGCTTTATTGGACGATAGAAAGATAATTACACAAGGAAATATCCACTCTTTGCTGAAAGAGCATCAGCATAAAACATTGGAAGAATTGTTTATTGATTTAACAGGTAAAGAATACAGAGACTGATGTTTAAACTTTGGATCACCATAAAAAAAGATGTCAGGATATTGCTGCGCGACAAAGTAGGCATTGCGTTGATGTTTGTTATGCCTATTTTATTGGTTATTGTGGTAACCAGCATTCAAAACAGCACTTTTCAACTGGTTAATAAAAATAAGCTACCTATACTTATCAGCAATCAGGATACCGGCGATGCCAGCAAACAACTGGTATCGGCCCTGAGCAAAATTGGGATGTTTAAAGTATCATTAACGCCCGATACCAAAAACGAAGCTTTAATTGCTGATGCCATGCATAATAAAGATGCGATGCTGGGTGTGGTTATCCCAAAAGATTTTTCGGCAAAAGTATCAGCTAAATCAAAACATGTGGCAGGTAAAGCCATGAATAGTTTTGGCCTGGAAAGCGATACACTTAAAAATGCCGATGCAGAAATTGACCCGCTAACGATATATTATAATCCTATTTTGCAAGAATCTCTCCGTTTGTCGGTAAAGGGAGCGCTGCAAAGTGCGCTGCAAATGGTTGAAAGCCGCCAAACTTTAAAAACATTGTACTACTCCATTAATGAGAAACAATTACCCGAAAAGCTGGAAAATGAAATGCTGAACAACCGGACAACGATCAACGAGATTCCTGTTTCGAAAGACGGCACCCGCAGAACACCTAATGCAACCCAGCACAATGTTCCTGCATGGACAATATTTGCCATGTTTTTTGTTATTATGTCGTTAGGCGGCAGTGTGGTTCGGGAAAAAGTAAGTGGCAGTTTTATCCGCCTAAAAACATTGCCTACTAATTACTGGGTTGGTTTACTTTCCAAGCAAATAACCTATATGGGTGTCACTATGCTGCAGGCATTGGTTATATTTTCAATTGGGATATGGCTGTTTCCGTTTATGAACCTGCCTGCTCTAAACCTTCCCGGTGATATTGCTGCGCTTGCCATCACCACTTTAATTTGCGGCTGGTGCGCGGTAAGTTATGCCATATGTGTTGGTGTATTTGCCGATACCCAGGAACAGGCAAATGGCTTCGGTGCAGTTTCAATAGTGATTTTAGCAGCTGTAGGCGGGTTGATGGTACCAAGTTTTGCCATGCAGGGTACTTTTAAATCGGCAGCAAACCTTTCGCCAATGCATTGGTGTTTGGAGGCTTACTATACCTTATTTCTTGAAAACGGTAAATTAAAAGATATAACAAACAATTTGGCCGCTTTATTTGCTATTACGGTGCTTATACAAGTAGTAACTTACTTTGGCTTGAAACGAAAAAATTTAATATAATTGCGCGTGGAAAAAGAAGCACTAAAAAAACAATTAAAAACACAGATCGTATCGTTCCTTAACCTTACCCCTTTAACGGCAGAGGAAATTAAAGACGATGAGCCCCTATTCGGCGATGGGTTAGGATTAGATTCAATTGATTCACTTGAATTGATTGTTTTACTAAAAAAAGAATATGGTATAAACATCCAGGATCCTAAAGAAGGCCGTAAAGTACTGGTGGATGTAAATACAATGGCCGATTACATCGAACAAAACAGAACCAAATAATTCTTCTTATAGTTTCACAAAGGTGCCTTTGAATTTAAAGCTGAGGACATCGTGAAAAACAAAACTGGCGATAACATGTAAAAGATTATCGTCGGTTTGATTATAGGACAATTCTAATTCAAGGAGATTATCAATTTGCGGATCAATTAAGCCTAAAAATTTAATCTGATCCGCTTTTTTTAGGCGTATAGTATAACCGAGCGAACTTTCCAGCACTTCCTTTACCATTTGCAACATTACCGCACCGGGCAATACCGGTTGCCCCGGGAAATGCCCTTCAAAAACTTGATGACTTTTATCAATACCCAGAACAGCCTTCAACACTCCATCTTGATGACTGAGGGAATCTATTTTATAAAGATTGTCTTTCAGCATATTATTTAACAAGCTGTTAATAGCATTAAAGAATGGTAGGTATTAAAATAATGATTGTAGATCAGGATTTTTTTTGGAGGATCAGTATTCACCTCATCCTCAATAGTAACAGCAGGCACTTCTCCCCTTTTGATGATATTGGCCGCAAGCCATAAGCCAAAGGACGATGCCGTTGGATACTCGCCGCATAGGTGTTTAAAGTTTGCCAATGAAACGTTGCTAAATACCGACTGATTTAACTGATCATAAACAGCATCATTTTTTAGATCGCCATTTTTCCCGGTAATTACCAAATCTATATCTTCAATTGTTAAATTGTGTTGTTCTAAAAACAGAACTATTCTTCTTTCAACTTCTTCAATATTTTCGGGCTTGTAAAAGGTTTGTACACCCTTAAACTCTGCTAAATTGTCTGTATTTTCTTTATTGCTTAATAAAAAGAACACAGCTCCTTCCCCTCCTATTGAGCCTTTTGATGAAGTATTGAAAATAGACAAATTATCAACAGGCCATCTTTTATATAAACCTAAACGGGTTAAAATAGTAAAGCTGGCGTCTGTCAGCTCTTCTGTGCCGCCTACTAATATATTGTCGGCTTCATTTTCATTTAAAAGCATAACAGCATCAAGTAAAGCGCTTTCAAATGATACGCCTTTATGCACAAAAGTGCTGTTATAATTGTGGCATTTAAGCAATAGGGCTATTTGTGCAGCCACAGTATTGTGGGTTGATTGAATAAAGGCAGTTGGCGGCAGCATTTCTTCTTCCATCTCAATCATCCTGTTTAAAAAAGATACGGTATCATCTAAGCAACCAAAAGCAGTACCGGTTATTATGGCACCAGGCATTTCAACCTCCCCTTGGTTTAAACAAGCCTTTGCAGAAGCTACACCCATTTTTATTACATGGCTCATCCGCCTGATAGCCTTTGCATCAATGAATTTACTATAATCGGGGTCAATAGCTGATAAGCGCGTGCCGAAATATTCAGCAGGCTCCGTTAAGAATTCTATATTTTCGAATGTATTTTGCGGTGATACCGCCGCTGATGAACGGATATATATCTTCATTTTAAATCTTCGAGAATATTAACGATGTACAGTTACCCCCAAACCCGAAGGAATTAGACATAACATGATCTATTTGTTTCCCTTTTAGAAATTTAGTTTCGGGACTGAACGGAACTTCATTCATCCGCGTTTCAAACCTTAAATTCGGATAAATTAAGCCGTGTTTAACAGCAAGAGCAGAAAAAACAGCTTCAATTCCACCGCTGGCGCCCAATGTATGCCCGGTAAATGATTTGGTTGAGCTCAAAGGCGGGTAATGCGGATCAAACAGGCGTTTAACCGCAGTACCTTCTGCGCTATCATTATTTGGCGTGCCCGTGCCGTGTAAATTAATATAACTGATATCAGCAGGTTGAAGATTCGCCTTTCTCAACGCGCCTTTCATAGCCAGGTATGACCCTGTACCATCCGGTGACGAAGCTGTTTGATGATAGGCGTCATTGCTGTTATTATATCCGCTTAGTTTGCAATAAGGATCATTTTTAAGCGTTTTTGCAACTTTTTCGGACACCAGCACTACATAACCTGCGCCTTCGCCCAAATTCAAACCCTGCCGGTTTTCATCAAAAGGTTTGCAAAAGCTTTTATCTAAAATCATCAGCGTATTAAAGCCATTTAAGGTAAACTTGGTCAAAGCATCTGCACCACCGGCAACTACTACGTCAAGCAGGCCATTTTTTATTAGCCTCGCACCATAAAATATGGAATTAGCCGATGATGAACAGGCAGTGCTTATAGTAGTTATATAATCTTTTATTCCCAGTTGATCAGCAATTGCTTCTGTTACACTTCCGCATTCATGGTCGAATACATTTCGCAATTTTCCCTTTTTATTATCCGCAAGGAATGGAATAAAAAACTCCTCACTTTTGTCCATGCCCCCTACCGTATTGGCAGATATAAAACCGGTACGCAAAGACGCGAGACCTGGAATTGCCGCATCATTTAAAGCTTCTTTTGCAGCTAAAACACCCAACAAGGTGGTACGGCTAATATCAGCGGGTAATCCGGTCATTTCTGAAAGCTCATTATTGGTAAACTTCACCTCCGCAACAGGCAAATTATTGCGGTGAATTGTTTGCATATGGGTAATATCACCTATTCCATGTTTTTCGCTTTCAAAAGCAGCAAGGCATTCAACAGTATTATTTCCAATTGCCGAAATTACTCCAACCCCGGCAACATAAACATCAGCTGAGTTTGAAGTCGCTTCTTTATTATCAAATGTCATATCCATTTGCTCTTTTGTAAAAGAAATTGATTTTTCATTCTTATCTTTTTCAATCAAAAACAGCGCTGCTTTATAATCCTCGCCTGTTAACTCAATCCATCCGCAAATACAAACCTGTAACAAATTGTTGTCAAACAAATTACTGACGTAGTCTTCTATAAATTCAGCATTAAAGTGCTCAAATACAAAAAATGCATCTTCGCCTTTAAAATTATTTCTGATACATATTTCGCCGGTAACAATATT
>JABDEQ010000043.1 GCA_013286985.1 Bacteroidota bacterium
TATGCGCAATATTTGGGATATACCATTCAATCATGTCTGGACGTGGACTTTGATTTTGAACTTGTAATTCTTGATAATTGTTCCTCCGATGCTACACCTGAACTTCGTTTAGGTTTTGAAAAGGATAAACGTGTAAAATGGTTTAGGAATGAGGAAGTATTACCGGTTCAACAAAATTGGAATAAGGCAGTAAGCCTTACATCCGGTAAGTATGTAAAATTGCTTCAGGCAGATGATTATTTACTTCCTGGATTTTTTAAAATTTTCTCTGAAAGTATTGATATGCATAATGATTGCGCTATTTTTGGGCATCTTGCTATTATTATTGATGAGAATGGCAATGAAATCAGAAAACAGGCCAGATATGGAAAATCACATACCTATTTTACCTCTGGTGATCAGGCCCTAAAACTTAAGTTGCGAAATATTGCCAGATTTAAAGAACCTTCATGTAACTTTTTTTTAAAAGATGCCTGGGCTGCAGTAGGTGGCTATAGAGAAGACCTACGTTTTACATTTGATATTGCTTTTAATATAGACCTCGTTTACAAATTTGGAGGAGAACTAATAAATGAATATGGTGCTGCCGTTAGGAGACATGCTAAATCTGACGGAGCTCAATTGCCATCGTCAATGGCAGTTTCTGAATTGGAAAAATTAGTCATTGAGATTTGGAACATAATCTGACAAAAGGGCTGGGAATTCTCTTCTACAATATAGAACCCTGGAATTATTTCTGCAAAAAGTTAAACGTAGTCCTGCTGAAAGCACAAAATTTTTAATATCTAATTTGAAACTTTTTAGAAACTTATCTGCAATTCCATTTTCTTTGGAAACACTGTTTAGAAAATTAATTTACGGAGACGTTCAGAATTCATTTGAAAATTATGACAAAAATTAATTTATTAAAGAGTTCAAGCGTTTTTTCCAGAAAGGAAAAGTCAATAAGAATTATTTGGAATATCAGTTGGTATTTGGTCTCAGTTTTGCCAAGACAAGCTAGTGGTTTAAGAATAATTTTATTAAGATTATTTGGTGCAAAAATTGGTAAAAAATGTTTAATTGAAAAAGGGGTTAGAGTTTGGATTCCCTGGAACCTGAATTTGTCAGACTATGTTGCAATTGGTCGGAACGTTGAAATATATAATTATGATTTGGTAACCATTAATTCTATGACCGTTGTTTCACAATATTGTTATTTGTGCACAGGTACTCATGATTATTCACATCCCTATATGCCACTTATTTGGGACTCAATAACCATAGGGAGTGAATGCTGGATTGCAGCGGGCACCTGGATATTACCAGGTGTTTCTATAGGCAATGGTTCAGTAATTGCCGCAAGATCGTTAGTCACTAAAGATATGCCGGATTGGACAGTTTGTGCGGGACACCCCTGCAAACCTGTAAAAGAAAGAAAAATTGCCAATTTTACAAATTGATTAATTTGTAAATCCCACCAATAAATAAATCTAATGCTCTCAGTACTGATCTTAACAAAAAATGAACAACAGGATTTGCCAGGTTGCCTTCAATCGGTGTCCTGGTGCAATGATATCCACGTGTTTGACTCATACAGCGATGATGATACTATTAAAATTGCAAAAGCAGCAGGAGCTATAATAGATCAAAGGCAATTTGACAACTGGTCTGCGCACCAAAACTGGGGTTTAGCGAATATATCATTTAAATATCCATGGGTCTTATATATAGATTCAGACGAACGGGTCTCTGAAGGGTTATATGATACGCTAAAAAAAATAGATTTTAATAATACTGAGGCTGTTGCTTATGAAATAAAGCGCCGCGACTTTGCCTGGGATGGCACTTGGTTAAAGCATGCACAGATGTCACCTTATTATATAAGATTATTCAGGCCTGAAAAAATGCATTATGAACGATTGGTGAATCCAATCTCTGTACCTAATGGCCCTGTGGAAAGAGTAAATGGCTACATTGATCATTATCCTTTTAGTAAGGGTTTGAAATTTTGGATAGCGCGCCATTTAAACTATGCAGAAATGGAGGCAGCTATGAGATTGGAAGATATGAATAGTGGAACTCAATTTTCACTTTTAAAAGCACTAATTGGTAAGAGTTTCAGTGAACGCAGATATCATCAAAAGGGGATATTTTATAAAATTCCCGGCAGGCCTTTAATTAAATGGTTATATATGGTTATATGGCGCCGGGCCTTTCTTGATGGTAGCGCAGGCTTAACTTACGCAACTCTCCAGTCTATTTATGAATATTTTATTGTGATTAATACAAGGGAGCTTTTTTCCAAACAATCAAAACTGAATAAATAACGCCCGATTTTGCGTACTGTTTTATAATATAAATAACTACGTAATATTTCCGCTACTAGCGAACTCTAATTCCAAACTCCCGTATAACATCAACTAAGATTTTAAACATTAAAAATGTTGGACAACGAGTTTGCGCATTATTAATATCAGCCTCAAAACCTGTTTCATATTTAACGCGCCTAAAAATATAATATGAATAAATTATTCCTGGTAATAGCTCTTTTATTTATTTCTATAAGTTTAAAAGCACAAAACGATGCCCAATCTCTTAACATGGGATTTGCAGTCGGTGGAGCAAATGCTATTATGGCAAATGCTAAAGCATCCTTTGCATATAGCGGCAGCATTAACTACTACCCTTCTCCATATTTCGATGGAGTTCTCGAGGCTCAGTTCGGCACAATTGCCGTAGGTAAACCAAGTGGAATGCCGTATAGTCCGTCTAATAATAATTTCATCAATCCGTATCAGGCTATTTTTTTGGAGGCCCAATTGCATTTTGGCCTCCTTATAGATGAGGATTCATTTTTGGACCCGATGAGGAACTTTTACGCTATATCGGGTATAGGATATTTGCATAGCAAACCAACATCAATATTTTCAAACACCATTGACTATATACATTATAAAGCACCGGTAATCCCTCTTAAATTGGGATATCTTCTTAATATAAAAACAAATTATAACGACCCGTTGCTAAAAATCGATTTATCATATAGCTTTAATTACGTAGCAGGACGAGGCCTCGAAAGCTATAACAACCTTCCGGTTCCGCCATCCGTAAAATTATATTCTTATTATTCAATTGGCCTTCAATATACGATCACTGTATTTGGACGTCATGATGTTGGCTTATTAAGATTTTAATCAGTTTCCGTGTCGGGGTAATCTTATTGAAAAATATAATTCAGGCTGGCACCGGCTATTCTTTGCTCCAATTTTGGCTTTGATTTACAGCTGTTAAAAAACTTTTTGCATCGCTCTCTGCAAATCTGCTTTCTTGCCTAAAAGGCAACACTAAGCCCCGATAATTCGTTTAACCATCCTTGTTAAATTTCAAATTACAGAGAACTAATATCTATTACAAAAACACTATTTAAAATATCTTAAAATATCATTCAATGAGTTCGAGTGAAAATAATTTGACGTCAAATAAAAAGGTGTTGCTTATTAGTCAAAATTTTACGCCAGAGCCAACCGGTATAGGAAAATATAATGGTGAAATGATGAACTGGCTGGCATCTAACGGACACGATTGTACAGTGGTAACTACTTATCCATATTATCCGCAATGGGAGGTTCAGGAACCGTATAAAAAGAAATCATTCTGGTTCAAAAAAGAGGTTATAGAACACGTTGAATCTAACACCCGTACTACTATTCACAGGTGCCCTTTATACGTACCTTCAAATCCATCAGGCAAAAAAAGAATTATCCAGGATTTTTCGTTCTGGACATCGATGATCTGGAAAATACTTGGATTTATTATTACCAGGCAAAGATTCGACCTGATCATTACCATTGCCCCACCATTTCACCTGGGTTACCTTGGTTTAATGCTAAAAAAACGGAATGGCGGCAAAGTATTGTACCATATTCAGGATTTGCAGATAGATGCCGCTCAGGAATTAAATATGCTATCGAGTAAAAAACTGTTTGACATTGTTTACAAAAGCGAAAGAAATATGCTGGCAAAAGCCAATTATGTAAGCAGCATTTCGACCGGGATGGTTAACAAAATAAAGGAAAAGCTTGACAGGGAAGTATTTCTGTTTCCCAACTGGATAGATACCAGTTATATTTTCCCGATTGAATCAAGAAATGAGCTTAAAACTAACTGGGGCTATAAGTTGGATGATATTTTATTTTTGTATTCGGGCGCCATTGGTGAAAAACAGGCACTTGACCACGTGCTTTTAGCGGCCGAAAATCATATAGAAAACAAGAGTATTCAATTTATCATCTGCGGATCGGGACCATACAAAGAGCGGTTAATGGAGATGACGGAAGAGAAAAAGCTAACCAATGTAAAGTTTTTGCCGGTACAAGACAAAGCATTATTTAATGAGTTTTTGAACATGGCCGATTATCACCTGGTGCTACAGAAATCAAAAGCCAGCGACCTGATGATGCCCTCAAAACTGACCACCATTTTAGGGATGGGCGGCGTTTGCATAGCAACGGCTTTACCTGGAACATCAATGTATAACCTTATTACGCAATATGACCTGGGGTATATCACCGAGCCGGATAATCCGCAGGTATTATCGAAATTGATTGGATTACTAAAACCCAACGAGAGCTTTTTAGAGAAGAGGAACAATGCGCTCAATTTTGCGGCTCAACATCTTGACATTAATCACGTAATGCGGGCATTTTTGACAAATGTGGAACTATCATGATCTGAAAAAATATTAAAAAGTTATACCCTGCTCTACGGAAAAGCCTGATATCTTCATATCAGGCTTTTTGTGTTTTAAAGCACGGGCAATTGCTGGTATTTGAATTTATAACACTATTAAATAATCATGTTTAATATGCTCCGCACAAATTGACAATCCGCAGGTTATATGGCCTTGTAAACCAACTCGGTCTTGTTTTTTAATAATAACTAATATTTTATACTCCGGGAAAATTGTAACTTACAGTCAAGTTTTTAGCCCTGAGTAAATGAATTTACCAAACCCAATTCGCTATCTTATACTATTCGTATTATTTTGCCTTTGCTATTGCCCGGCACAAGGCCAAACTGCATTGATACAACAGGAACAACACAAACTTTCGTCCATTAAAGACAGCAGCAGCCTGGTCAACAGCCTTAACCGGATTGGGATGCTCTACTACCTCAAAAACCCCGACAGTTGTTTTTATTACGGCATGAAAGCTAAAACAATGGCAGTAAGGCTGCATTACCTCAAAGGGGAAACAAATGCCGACAATGTTATTGCTTCGGCACTTTTTTTAAAAGGACTTTTCAGGGAATCATTGCAATTGTTTAGCAAGGTTTTATCAGCTTCCAAACTACAATCTGATACAGCAAGCACAACCCAGGTGTTGATGAATATGGCGAGTGTGTATCTGGGTATGCAAGACACCGTACGTGCTAAATCTCTGTCGCGCCTGGCTATTAAAACAGGCGAAAAGTTAAAGAAGGATAGCATGATGAGCATGGTATATGCCAATTATTGTATCGTCAATGCCGCCCTTACGCAAGATAGTATCCGGTATTTTCTTAATAAGTCGCAGAAAATTGCCAATCGTTATAAGGATCAGCAAATGCTGATTGTGCTTCTGCAACTGCAAGCCGGTGAGTTGTTTGATGAAGGACGTAAGAAAGAAGCCTTAACCATGATGAACCGGGCCTTATCCGAATCGCACGATGCAGGGATGGAATATTTTGAAATTAATTCACTTGGCCAATTCGCCGCTTATTATCAAGACAAGCCAGACAGCGTGCTGAAATATTACAACCGTGCTTATCAGCTTATTGAGACAAAGGGGTATGTTTATTTAAAGGTAAAGGTATTAAAGGTGATTTTAGCCTATACCGAAATGAGTGGCAATAAGGATAAAATCATTACCGTTCACCACTCATTGGAAGCAACATTAACAGCAGAGAATGACCAATTAAAAAAGTTTATTGGTGATTATATAAAGTATAATGCGATACAGGATAATAATACCCTGCTTGAAATCAAAAACAAAAGTAATAAAACAAAAATATGGGTGCTGGTATTCATTTGTACGGTAAGCATCTTGCTTATCCTGGTCATTTACCGCATGTATCAAATATCCAGCCGTTTAAATAAAAAGAGCCGCGAACAGAACAATGAGATGAAAAAAACACTGGGCGACTTAGAGCAGAGCCAGGCAGATAATACCCGGATGATGAAGATTGCGGCCCATGACCTCCGCAACCCGATTGGTGGGATTACTTCAGTAGCCGCTTTGATGCTGGAGGACCCGGGCCGTTCGGAAGATGACCGGATGATGCTGGAACTTATCAAAACTACCGGACAAAACTCACTGGAACTGGTTAGCGATCTTTTGCAGGTGCACACCCACCTGGAGGACATGAAAAAAGAGCCGATAGATCTGTATCAGATGCTATATTACTGTGTTGACCTGATGCGTTTCAAGGCCGAAGCAAAGATGCAGCAAATCACTTTACAGGCTGCACCTGTTATACTTTCTGTTAACCGGGAAAAAATTTGGCGGGTGGTAAGTAACCTGATCGCCAATGCCATCAAATTCAGCCCCAGCGGAGCAAATATATTAGTGCAAATGACAGAAAACGCCAACCATGTAATTATCGAAGTAGAGGATCATGGTATTGGAATCCCGTTAGAAATGAAAGATAAGATATTTGATATGTTTACCGAGGCCAAAAGACAGGGAACAGCCGGCGAACAACCTTTCGGCCTGGGACTTGCCATTTCCAAACAAATTGTAGAAGCGCATGGCGGCAGTATCTGGTTTAATAGCCATACAGGCAACGGCACTACTTTTTATGTGCAGCTGCCGGTTGGGTAAACATGGTCACCAACTTGGCGACGGGAAGCTTATCCAATCGCTTTTACATTAACATCAATATGTTTTTTTCTGTTGGGAACTGCTATCATAAAGCAGATTGCGGCTAATGTGCCTAAAATAGATGGGATAAACTGGCTATAAGGTTGATATTGCGGAAAAACTGTTCCCGAAAAAGCAGATAATAAACCAGTGAAAGCACTCACCATTTTTAAAATATGTTCATATAGCCATAGGTTACCATATGTTTTGGTTGGTATAAAGTATCGGCCCAAATCATAAACAATCATCAAAAGTAAATAACCTACCGTACTGTAAATAATTACGGGTGACCATATCATCCCGATAGATTTAAAATAATAGAGGAAGTATAATACTGATACCAGGGATAAAAGGCATATAAATATATCAGTAAACCTGGGGACATTTGACTTTGCTTTTATAGCCCGGTATCCTGAAAATGCCTGGTAACCACTCAATACGGTTATAACGAGCAAAAAAGTATTTCGTCCGAATACAAACACTCCGATTAATCCGGTTATAATAACAATAGTCATCAGGATCAGGAATAACCGACCGGTTAACCTGTGCAGTTTCTTGCCCTTTTTTACAATAAGGGCCATTAAACCTACAATTAACGCTGACGAACCTGCGATGATGTGTACCGCGATATTAATTTTGTGAATAACTGAAAGACTTTCCATTGTTGATTTTTTTAACAAAAGAAAGTTTAAAACAGACGGCAATCGTCCGGAAAGGTAGGGAAAGACCTATAAATTCAGGAATTAACCGCCTTTCGGCATTGTAACGGCGTTTGGCCGGTAGTTTCCTTAAAAATTTTATTGAAAGAAGACTTTGAACGAAAGCCTGAATCGTAAGCAATTCCCAATATCGAATAAGCGGCCAATGCAGGGTCTTTAAATTTATCTTTCACGGCCGCTACCCGGTAACCGTTTATGAAATTAAAAAAATTGGATCTCCCCTTTTGATTTATAACTTGTGAAAGCTGGTTTGAGGTAATCCCCAATTCGCCTGCAAGCATGGCCAGGCTTAGGTCCTCTTTCAAAAAAGGTTTCTCCTTATCCATATGCAGTTTTAACCGGGCAAAAATTTGATCTGCCTTTTCATCGTCCAGCCCCGAATTTTTATAGTTTATTACTATGGCGTCTTCCTCATTAATATCTTCCTGAAGGGACATATTATCGATAAATACTGCATCCTGATGCAAACCGCAGAACCCAATAAAAAAAACATAAATGGTGAGGATGGCCCCAACAACTGCAAAAAGATCGGGGTAACGTACAAGCCCGTAACTAACGCCATATTTAATAAATAGAAATAACCCTATAAAAAGAATAAGCAGCGAAATAACCATCCATTTTAGCCAGTTCAGGTTTATTTTTTCGGTATAGGAATAATTATCCGGTAATCTTTTTTGATGCCTTAAAAGCAGGAGAAAGCTTAGAACAGTATAGTAGCCTGGGATAAGTGCCAATAATGCGGTTAAGAAATAAGTAACCCACGGATTTAATGCGCTGCTAAAATGTGGTAAGCCATCTTTCAAAAACAGATAACTATGGTTTGTATAATGAAGAAAAAAGGCAATGCCATTGAAAATTAAGAATGGCATTAAATGGGCCCAGATATTTCTCCATTTGAAACTGTACCCTGATGAGAGCGAACGAATGTAAAAATAAAACACCGGAGCACTAATTATAGGCAGTGAGAAACCTATCAATTGTAAATAGACCGGAAAGATAGGGCTGACAGATAAGTTATCGTAATAAAACCCTAATTGCAATGAAATGATACCCATCCATAGCATTAATATACTATCACTATTCGAACTTTTCGGCTTATTCTTCAACAGGAGGATGAAAAATAAGCCATTAATGGCACCGGTTAATATTATGGATCTAAGCAGCATTTACTTCAAAAATCCAAAATAGCCAAAATAGCTTGCAATTAGTGCCGTATTTATAAAATGGATATAAAACCAATAAAGCCTGATATTTTTGTATCAGGCTTTATTGGGCGGCGCTAGGAATACTTGTTTAAGGAAATACCTTATTCAGGTAGTTATTTACAATTGCACCGCAAACATCACCATGCTGTATAAAATCGAACATTACGATGTTTACCTTTTTACCGGCATTATACCATTCAATATATTTCGCAATATTGCGGGCATTGTTATGGATAAGGTTTCCCTGAGGATCTTTATTCATGTAATAGTTTGCGGCAGCTGCCTGTTCGGAAATATTGAAGTAGGCGTCACTCTCTTTGCCGGGAAGCTGCTGCATATGCGATTGCAGCACAAAAAAGCCATCGTTGTTCCAGGTACTCAGGTTGCGCAGATGAAAGGGCCACCAGCGTATGTTCAGGTCGATATTGTCATCAGCTACATCCGCGTTTTCCTCACGCCAATAAGGATCCCATAAGCCATATTGGAGCTTTTTTAACGTGGGTAAATATTGAAAAGCAAAATCCCATACCTTTTTCTGCAGGGGCACATTGGTTTTATCAAAAAATAAAAATACACGCTTGTTGGCAGCAAGCAAACTGTTTACGGTTTGCTTATTAATTTCTGCCGCGGTGCCGTGCGGCAGCGTCACCAAATTGCAGCCGGGAAAATTGAAGTATTTTTTCAGCAGATCTACCAGGTCGTAATAATCTTGATCGCTTGTCAAATCCCAAAAACCCTGGAATTTAAGTATAATGATCTCCTTGGGGTGCTGTTTCAGAAAATCGCGCATCTGTTTAAACTGGAGTTTATTGTTGGGGTCATCTGGATTATCTCCTTTTCTGCAAAGGTCACTATCAGAAGTCCAGGAGCCATGATAAGGATAATACGCCGAATTCTTCAGTTTTACGCGCAAATCAAAATACCTTACGCCCAACTCCAATTGTTGAGCAAAGCTCAATGATTGTGTACGCGCCGTGTGATCGCTGGCTTGATCAGAGCCGATCCTGAAGGTGCCGGAGTCGTGAGTACCGGGCAGCATTACCTGATTAATTTTAAGATTACCGAAATTAGGGCGAGAGGCAAGCAGATCGCCCATCCAATTGGGATGATTCATTGTGTATGTGTTTTGGGTTTAGGAAAAACCTAAAGTAAATATTTATTCCCTATAACACAATAATTAATCAATTTGTACAAGACGGCTGTTTATTCGTCCAGTGGCAGTGTGAACCAAAAAGTACTGCCTATTCCCGGTTCGCTTTCTGCCCATATCCGGCCCTTATGCCGCAAGATGATATCCTGCGACAAAAAAAGACCAATACCTAATCCGGATACGTTCGAATTGGCATCGTCGACCCGGTAAAACCTGGTAAAAATATCCTTCAGCTTTTCCGGAGCTATCCCAATACCGAAATCCTGGATGCCGATCTTGACCTCATGAAATTCCCGGCTAAGATATATGATGATGCGGTCTGTGCCCGGTGAATAGCGAATCGCATTGGTTAGCAGGTTGACGATCACCTGTTCAACCCTGTTCGGGTCGCCGGTTACCTGCAATTCAACTATTTCTGTTTTCAGAGAAATATGGTGGTTGTTGTTGCCGTATGAAAGCAGTTCTATAGCATCTTTCAGAACCTGCAGTATATCGAACCGCTCCACAGATAATTGCAATCTGCCTGCCTCTATCTTGGATATATCCAGCAGGTCGGATACCAGCGCGCTTAGCTTTTTCAGCTGCAGCCTGGTTCTCGCCACAAAAAGCCGGCTTTTTTCATCGGTCACCATTGTGCTAAGGATCTGCAGGTAAGCGCTAATGCTGGTTAGCGGCGTTTTTAGTTCATGGCTGGCCAGCCCTATAAATTCGTCCTTTTTGTCGTTCAATGCCTTTACCTGTTCATAGAGCCGTTCTTTCTCTCGCTGTACCAATAGCTGCTCGCTGATATCACGTGCAATCTTCGAGGCGCCGATGACCATCCCGGAATCATTTACAATCGGAGAAACAGAAAGGGATATGGCCACCTGACGACCATCTTTAGCCAGCCGTACCGTATGAAAATGATCTATCTTGCTACCTTTAGAAACCTCACCAATAATGAAAGTTTCTTCCTGAAAGCGCTCGGGCGGTATGATCAGCGAGATATGCTTACCTAAAACTTCTGCTTCGGTATAACCGAACATCCTTTCTGCAGCGGGATTCCAACTATTGATAATGCCTTCGAGTGTTTTGCTAATAATCGCGTCATCTGAACTGGCGACAATGGCGGCCAATATGGATTGTTTCTCGTTGGCAATTTGCCGCTCACGGATGTTACGGGCAATTTTGGAGGCCCCAATGACTACACCCTTGCTGTTTACAATGGGTGATATAGATAGCGATATGGGAATCTGGTCGCCGTTGCTCGCAATCCTGATAGTTTCAAAATGACTAACGCGATTACCCTGCGCTATCTGTCCGATAATATAAGTTTCTTCATCTATCCTGTCTGGCGGAATGATAATTGAAATATGCTGGCCTATGGTTTCGGCTTCGCTGTAACCAAACATCCGTTCGGCGGCAGGGTTCCAACTGGTAATAATGCCCTTTAGGGTTTTACTGATAATGGCATCATCTGAGGTGGCGATGATCGCGCTTAACAGACCCTGCTTTTGTTCAGCTAAGCTTAAGCTAATTTCCGGTGCTTTCGAAAGGGTAAACGCGTTTTTATCCATTGAATAAAGATAACCATTAATACTCCAATTTGTTTTAAAGCAGTTAGAGCACGCGAGGGGAAATCGCTCGAAAATATTGCAAAATAACAAAACTCAACTTATTGATATTCAATAGATTAAAATATAATATTAAACTATTTAAACAGCAAAGTTTTAGTTTATCAGTTACTGTGGCACGCGTGCCAGTTGGGGATTTAAAGTTCATAAAATTTACTTCCTGGCCGTCTTCTGTTTTCTCTTAGTAGCATTATGTTTTACACCGCCTATTTCAATTTTCGACACTTCATATTCGGTTAAGCTTTCCAGAAGCTTTGTTAAATTGTAAAAACCATGTGCCCTGGAATCAAAACTTGGGTCAATTTTCCGGAGATTGGTGCCGAGCGCGGAAACCAACGTTTCGGTATCTTCCCGGTTTGACATGAAATATGCTTTATCTATAAGATCAAGGTCAACTTTTGGATATTGCTTTTCTTTGGTCTTATCAGTACTCTTCTTTGATTCGGATGCTGTTGCTTCTTTTTCAAGCGTTTCTTCCTGAACAATATTTTCGCTGAATGTAAATACTTCGCAAGAGCGAACAAACGCATTGGGAGTTTTCTTTTCACCAACGCCCATAACAAAAACGCCTTCTTCTCTTATTCTTTTAGCCAGGCCCGTGTAATCACTATCGCTCGAAACAATGCAAAAACCATCTACCACACCGCTATGCAATATATCCATCGCATCAATAATCAACGCGCCATCAGTTGAATTTTTACCTGATGTGTAACTAAATTTCTGTATCGGTGTAAAGGATAAGTCATTTAACAAATCCTTCCAACTGTTCATTCCTTGTTGTGTCCAATCGCCGTATATTCTTCTGATTGTTACTTTGCCATATTTTGCAATTTCTTCAAGTATAGCTTTAAGTAATTTGGCTTGCGCGTTATCCCCGTCGATCAGGACTGCGATTTTTTCAATTTTCTTTTCCATAAGGTTTACCAGGGTATTTTGCAAGTTATGAATTTGAATTGACCTTTCAGTTAATCGGTTGCTGGCGCACGCATGCGCCAGTTGGGGATCTTAATTATTACCTTTTCTCTGCAAGTTGTTTTAGCCTGGTATCCCATAATTGATGTCCTTTTTGCATAGCATTAGGATCTTTGGCATGCATAGCCCTTGCACCTGCCCCCATACCTATCTCTTCCATGATAATTTTACAACCGCCCGACTGGTTTTCCAACAACCAGGTATGATAGGCTTTTAATCCTTTGGTATAACCAAACCAGCCAAGACGGCTATTAAGTACATATTCATGTACCCGGGTGCTATCTAAGTGGATACCAAACGTGTTCCAGGTAAACAGGCTATTTTTCTCAAGAATACCAGTTTTGTTGTTGAGTACTTTTACATTGCTGGAGTTAGGATACCATTCGGGCCATTTTTCAGCTTCAGTTATGTCTTCCCATACAGTGGTACATGGGGCGTTAATAAAAATTTCATTGTGTGCAAATAAGTCTGCTCTTACCGGCGATAAACCTGCAGGCCAGTGAATTGCAGGATTTCGATGCACAAAGTCGCCGTTAACGATTGGACCTCCGGGTGTGGTGGTATCTGCTGCGGTGATTTTAGCTAAACTGTCGTTAGCGGTATTGGCAGTAGAAACCGCTGCACTGTCTGCAATATGCTTTGATGATTGATTTAAATTGCAGCCTGCAAGCAATCCCGGTAAGGAGAGCGACAATGCTATCCCTAAAATTTGATTTTTCATGTCTTTTGTTTTTATGTTGTTAATTTGCTTATTTGTATGACACAAAGTTTGGCAGAATTATAAACCGAAGACTTAACATATGGTAAAAATAAAAGGTGGTTTTGAGAAGCTAAATTTGACTTGCTAATTAATGGCTGTAAAAGTGTTAATCATTATATTTGTTTGGCCATTATAATTAAGATGATCAAAATGAGCCTCATGATTTGGTTTATCAATGTTATTTTTTACTGATATGATTGCAGATACTTGCCGGATGGAGGATCAATTGATTAGTCACTTACAACAGCTAAGGGCTATACCAGCGGACGATAAAAAAATAATTATTGAACATTTTACAGCAAAAAGTTTTAAAGAAGGTGAGTTTCTCATTAAACCCCATAAAATTGCAAGAGAGATGTTTTTTGTTTGCAGCGGGGTAATAAGGATTGGTTCAACCAATGAAAAGGGAATTGAACTAACTCATTACTTTTATAACGAAAATCGTTTTGTCTCTATTTTACAAAGCTTTAATGAAGAAATAATCTCTAAAGCATTTATTCAGGCATCGTGTGATGCTAATGTATTAAGTATTACCAAAAGTAAATTGCTGGATTTATACAGGGAACTTCCTTATATGAAGGAGTTGATAGACGAACAGAATCAACTTCATTTAATTGAAAAAATTAATATTCGAAATACTTACCTCGGTGAAGAAGCTGAAAGTAAATACAGATTATTTGTTACGCAACATCCTGACATTGTGCTGCGTATTCCTTTAAAAGATATCGCATCATACCTGGGTATCACTCCGCAGTCGCTTAGTCGCATCCGCAAACATATCCGGTAGTTTCTTTTACCTGTTAGAGGTTCCGGTGCTGGTGAACGGATTTATAATATTTTGTGCTTCACTAATAATAATTCAGAAAACGCGTTATAACAAATAATTGGCAGGTAAAACAGATTAATATTTATAATTAAAACATAAAAATGAAAAAACATTCATTTGAGGGATCCAGGTTGCCACGCTGGCTAGTAACAATAATCGCATTTATCTTATTTGCCCTTTTAGCCTTTCTTATGCTTTTTTCAGGCCTTCAACTTTACCACCGCTAAACCGGAGGCGTAATTATATTGTTAAATACCCAACCTACTCTGCTGTCCTAAGTCTCCGACTATTACTGTCCGGTAAAAGATAAAAGAAAGGGAAGTTTTTAAAGACCTAAATTAGTAGACTTTATTTTTCGGATTTATCAATAAAAGCGGTCAATTATACCATGGGATTGATAAATCGAAATAAAAAGTCGGTTTAAATTAGGAATATCGAAACTCAAAAATACCCATTTTGACTTTTTAGTCAGCCCCGGCGAAGTGCGGTCTCCCCTGGCAGCGATACAAACATATTTGGGTCATATACCATTCGAGTGATTCATTTCCTGATGTGTACTATTAGATCAGGTTGTTAAATCAATAAAAAATTCAACAAAAGCGGTGTTATTTTGGTTAAGCGGATTTATTCAATTAGATAAATACAAAACATAATTATCCGAGGTATATACAGATCGCCACCCTTCCAAATTAACCTTTTCGGTCTTACTAACCAGTAGCAGATATTTTTTATGGTCGCGTATTACTACAGGAATATTAACTGTCCCAGTAGTAATATACTGGTTCTTAAGATTTAACAAAAACAATCCGTCAGGATCGGTCGTTATTATTTTTTCGTTTTGATAACTCTTTGAAATAATTCTTGATATTACGTTCAGCTGAGCAACTTCGTTTGTTTGATGAGTGAACAACTTAAAGCCATTTAATTCATTATCAGCCGAATTGGCAGACATACTATCGCTGCTATAAGTTATGATTCGGTAATACATGGTACTACCGCCATATACTACTGATAAAAATATTATTACAAAAGCCACGTATTTCACAAATTTATTAGCCTTTAAAGTATAATTAATTAAATAAGGAAATACCAATATGGTAACGGGCAAAAACAAGCGATCTTCATTACTGATATAACTTTGTTTAAGGGTAAACACAATCCAGTAAATTATATACATTATACTGATTATGAATATTAACCTAAACATACCATCAGTTTTAAGCATAGTTTTAATATTTCTTCTGTTCTGATAGATGAGAAAGGCGAGTATTACAAGAAACAAAAGCATTAGCACCGTTACATATGGATTTATAGAGGTCAATTTACCCTGTACATTCCCATAAACTGCAGTTACACTTAACGCTGAAAAAAAAACGCCCAGGCTACCCTGAAATGCACCGGAAACTAACGAGGGGAAGTTTATTAAAAAACCAGCCCCTGATGTTGGATTAGATCCTAACCGCAGGAAAAACCAATAAACAAGTACAACCGAGATTAAATAGGGGGCTATAATGGTCGCTCTTTTAATTAATGGAATAATTGCAATCTGTTTTTTAGATTTTCGGTACGCTAAAACAAGATCAATTATGAGATAGAAATTATAAGCAGTGCTAAATAGTAAAAACCCATTTTTTATAAATAAACCCAATAAATTTATAAATAGAAATGCAATTAAATTTAGCCAATAATATTTAACCCCATCCTTTGCCTTTAAATAAGTGTATACATATAATGGTGTATATAAAAACAGAAATAAATCTGATGAAGAAAATAAAATAAAACTAATATTTATAAATCGTTGTAAAAGCAAAATCAATAATGCAATAAGGATGATTGATTTTGGCAACGATGATATTTCGAAAATTTTACAATAAAAATAGCTGCCGCAAGTAATGGAGATAAAAGACAGGATACTTATTGCAACACCAATATTACAGTTAAATAATTTAGCTGTTAAATAAGGAAGTTCGTACTGCCCAGGGGCCCGCCAGGTGAGATTTTGTGAATCGAGTTCTGATGCGTTGTTATTGAAATACAGTAATTTATTCCAACCACCACCTGCTAAATAATTGTGCAAACTTATATAGCCATGTATGGCATCATTAAATATAATTGGCCGGTAAATTAATCCGATTATTAAATATACTGCACAAATTAAACCAATGCAGATAATTAAGGTTGAAGGCGCTTTTTTTATCACACGCAATAATAAATATTTCTCACCAGAATTCATCTTCAACCCCATCAATTTAGGCTATAACAAAAAACACTGGTAAGAATTTGCTCTTACTTCGTTGCGCTGGTGCGTAATGTAACGAACCTCTCAAATGCAAATAGGGCCACGTCCTTTCGTTGCGGCCCTATTTGAAAGTAGTCTATTGACAAGCAATTACATTACCCCCGCTATCCGAAGTCATAGAAATCGGATAGCGGGAGAGATTTTTATGCGCTGCCCCGGTAACAACAATCCTCCAAAAAATCAAACATTTAGCCCATTTTGTCCCAGCTTTTCCCATATTTCGCATAACTCATTGATCTACAATAAGCATTGTCCAGCTGGCCCAAGCTGTTTCTGCTGTGTCATGTATTCCTGGGACAAGACAACATCCCTTAGAAACAAAAAATCCCTTCCGTTTTGCGGAAAGGATTCGGAGCGAAAGACGAGATTCGAACTCGCGACCCCGACCTTGGCAAGGTCGTGCTCTACCAACTGAGCTACTTTCGCGTTGGTATAGGTACTCATATTAACACAAAATCCCGATACGCCGGTATCGGGATTTGTACTCAGAGCGGGAATCGAACCCGCACTCCGTTTACGGGAACAGGATTTTAAGTCCTGCGTGTCTACCAGTTCCACCATCTGAGCAGGTGATTTTAAAAATCATCCCGATATTGCATCGGGATTTAAACCTTTTAACAATAAATCCCTTCTTTTGAAAGGGATTTGAGCGAAAGACGAGATTCGA
This sequence comes from Bacteroidota bacterium, assembly GCA_013286985.1. The sequence continues at coordinate 17,093 of JABDEQ010000043.1, forward strand.
ACTCGCGACCCCGACCTTGGCAAGGTCGTGCTCTACCAACTGAGCTACTTTCGCATTGGTTTTTCCGCTTTTTTCATTCTCTCTATGTCCTTTTCGCAAGCGGAGTGCAAATATAGACAGAAAAGAATGTTTTGCAAGGAATAATTTCACTTTTTTTTAAATAGTTCATAAGTCACTGGATTTCAAAACGTCAGAAATCAAGTCATTTTCGTATCCGCGGCTTAAAGCGTATTGCTGTAATTTATATTTACGTTTATAGGTGTCCTTCTCACTCACCAATGCTGCTTTTTTGCTTAAAATCTTCTGCAAGGTCAGTAAATATTCGTCTCCGTCTATCACCAGCAGTGCTTTTTTGATCAAAACATCGGGCACGCGCTTTAATTTTAGTCCCTGCTTTATCTTCTGCTTCCCCCACCCTTTTTGTTTAAATTTTCCGGTGGTATAGGCCTTTGCAAAACGTTCTTCGTTCAAAAAATTATCACCTATCAGTCGGCTAATAATATTTTCTACTGCAAGGCTATGCATTCCCCATTCATATAACTTATCGCGCACTTCCTGTTGCGAGCGTTCCTGGTAGGCACAATAATGCTCGGCTTTGACTTGTGCAGCGGCTTCGGTAATTATTTTATTGGTTTTTGGATAATCCATCAAACCAAAATTCGTTAAAAATTCTTCTATCTACAGAAATATAAGCAATTTCGTACCATGCCCAGTAATCAATACTCCATTTCAGATATTCAGCGCATCATTCAGGCCGGTGGAAACATCAGGCATGAATATACCATCAGCACTCTGTTAACCGACAGTCGCCGTATCAGTAATCCGTCAGAGGGCTTATTTTTCGCCCTGAGCGGCAGGCGGAACGGGCATGAGTTTATCGCCGAAGCTTATGCCGCGGGTGTACGTAACTTTGTAGTAAGGGAAGGTCCGGAAATTAAAGTCCCCGAAGCTAATTTTTTAATTGTTGATGATGTGCTGGGCGCATTGCAAACACTCGCTGCTTATCACCGCAACCGTTTTGACCTGGAAGTTATCGGCATTACCGGAAGCAACGGGAAAACCATTGTTAAAGAATGGCTATACCAATTGCTTTGTATCGATAAAAACGTTGTTCGGAACCCTAAAAGCTATAATTCGCAAATAGGCGTACCACTTTCAGTTTGGCAGATTAATGAATCTAATAACCTGGGTATTTTTGAAGCCGGTATCTCCACTATCAGCGAAATGGAAAAGCTGGAAGCCATCATCAAACCATCCATAGGCGTGCTAACCCATATCGGCCCTGCTCATGATGAAGGTTTCGAAAACAGGCATCAAAAGGTAGTTGAAAAACTGCGGTTGTTTAAAAATTGCCGGCTGCTGATTCATAATTACGATCAGTTGGTTGATTACAAGGATTCTATAAAATCGCAAAGCCGGTTTACCTGGAGTACCAAGTTTAAACAAGCCGATTTATATGTTTTTAGCGAAACAGTAATTTCTAAGAATTTTTATCTGCGCGCAAAATATAAGGGGCGCGAAATTGAATGCCTGATCCCCTTTCTGGACGAAGCTTCTGTTGAAAATGCCATTGTTTGCTGGGCCGTAATGCTGGCAATGGACTACAGTGCTGTTGAGGCCGACAAACGCATTGAACGCTTAAATGCCGTTAGCATGCGCCTGGAATTAAAAACCGGCATTAATGACTGTTCGGTTATTGATGATTCGTATAACTCTGATTTTCAATCGTTAGAGATTGCTTTAAATTTTTTAAATCAGCAAAATCAGCATAGTAAAAAGACGCTTATTCTGTCAGATATCTTCCAGTCGGGTTTACAGCCAGATGTTTTGTACAGGCAGGTTGCTGATATGGTGAGCCTGAAAAAAGTTGACAAATTTATCGGGATCGGCGAAGCTATAACGGCTCATAAAGACTTTTTTAACGTGCCCGAAAAATATTTTTATGCTGATACATCATCAATGCTGCAAAACCTAAGAGCACTAAACTTTAAGGAAGAAACCATCCTGATAAAAGGTTCCCGCAGTTTTGAATTTGAGCGTATTAGTCGTGCATTGGTACAAAAAGCCCATGAAACCATATTGGAAATAAACCTTAATGCTTTGTTGAATAATCTGAACTATTATCGCCATAAATTAAAGCCCGGTACAAAGGTGATGGCTATGGTAAAGGCATTTTCGTACGGCAGTGGCACATTTGAAGTAGCCAATATGCTGCAATATAACAAAGTTGATTATTTGGCGGTAGCCTATATAGACGAAGGCGTTGCACTAAGGGCAACGGGCATTACCCTGCCGATAATGGTATTGAACCCGGAGCTGTCTGCTTTTGATAAACTGGTAGAATATAAACTGGAGCCTGTTATTTATAGTTTCGGCCTCTTTGACGATTATATTAAATATGCACAGGATAAAAATGTATTGAGTTATCCCGTGCATTTCAAAATTGATACAGGCATGCATCGGTTAGGCTTTGAAAATTTTGAAATTGAAACTTTGTGTGATCTATTGGAGAAAAACCGGTATGTGCATGTGCAATCCGTGTTTTCACACCTGGTAGCCAGTGACGCTCCTCAGCATGATGAATTTACCCAAAAACAGATCAAAAACTTTGAAAAGGCCTTTAAGCAAATAGAAAAAACATTAGGCTATAAAGTGATTAAACATATTTGTAATACTTCGGGCATTATCCGATGGCCAAATGCCCATTATGATATGGTACGGCTCGGTATTGGCTTATACGGTGTTGATGCCGCTGTAAAGGCATCAGAAGGTGGCTTACAACCTATTGCAAGTTTAAAAACCAGTGTTTCGCAGGTAAAGAAAATTAAAGCCGGCGAAACCATAAGCTACAGCCGCAGCGGCAAACTGGCAAAAGACGGCAAAATTGCCACCGTGCGTATTGGCTATGCCGATGGTTATTTACGTGCCTTTGGCAATGGCGTTGGCAAAATGCTTATAAAAGGCGTTAAAGCGCCAACAGTGGGTAATATCACTATGGATATGTGTATGCTTGATGTATCAGGAACCGATGTAAAAGAAGGCGACGAAGTAATTGTATTTAACGATCAGATGCGCATTGAAGAGCTTGCTGCACAAATTGGCACCATCCCCTATGAAATATTAACAAATGTTTCGCAAAGGGTGAAAAGAGTGTACTTTTATGAGTAGTGTTTTAATAAACCGATTACAATGAAAATAATTTTCTTAGCAGCATTGATGTTTGTGGACACCGTAACCAGTAAACAGCAACAGCCTCAAAATTCTTTTAAAATAACAACTTTTACAGAGGTGCCAAAAGATATGGAAGGTTGTGGTGAAAACCTTTTTTTGAATAAACAAGATGAAAAGGCAGAGAGATTTGTTTTTTATACTGACTATGTTCGAGGATTGATTTGCATCAATAATAAAATGTTTTTAATAACTCGTAGCGATAAGTCCCAGGAAAAAGGCGGTAGCGTATTCTCTAATAAAGATTATACTTTAGTAATTAAATATGGTCAAAAGAAAATCACAGGAGATGAAAACTACCAAATAAAAAGCGCTATTATTACTTTAAAGTATCGTTCAATAGTTGTCTGGACAAAAAGTGTTATTGGTGGAGGGGGATGTTAGGTTATACCTATAAATCGTAAAAAATAAAGGGACAAAACATCGTTTTTTAAATTCAGAAAATACGTTTCTAGCTCTATAGAAGCACTTTTATTTTATTTCGATACCATTTTAAAAGAGTGTACTTTTATGAGTAAATTGTAATACCCTATGAAAAAGATAGCCGGAGCCTTATTAAATTATTTTGTAAAGGGGCTATTAGTAGTTGTTCCTATGGGGGCAGCATTGTTCCTGATATTTTGGGCGGTTAGAAGCATTGACAACGCGCTCAATTTGAGTGATATTTTTTGGCCCGGTTCAAAAACCGGGAAACCGGTATACATCCCCGGATTGGGGATTTTAAATGTATTGCTGGTTATTTTTATAGCCGGTATATTGGTAACCAACGTTATTACCGAGCCTTTTAAACGCTGGTTTAACCGCTGGCTTAATCGTTTGCCCCTTTTTAAATTCTTATACTCATCTATAAAAGACTTAACAGAAGCTTTTGTAGGAGAAGAGAAAAAATTCAATGAGCCGGTTTTGGTCGAGGTAAATGAGTTTGGCCTAAAAAAAATAGGATTCCTTGTTCAGAAGGATTTATCAACTTTAAACCTACCGGGTGAAGTGGCTGTGTACTTTCCCTACTCTTATTCGTTCGCGGGACAAGTAGTCATCATATCATCCGACAAGGTGAAACATATTGATAAAAGTGCTGCCGATATGATGAAATTTGTAATATCCGGCGGGGTGAGCGGGTTAAACTGATCAGGCCTTTTTGAAACTTCTGATAGCTAAAAACGTGCTGATAAGCATTAAGGCTGCCGCCAGCAGATAAGGCGCTCCGGGGAAATATGTCCCGGTATGTTTATTGGTAAAGTTATAGAAAACATAACTCAAAAGCAGTGGCCCGATTATAATACTAATGCTGTTGATAATAGATATGGCACCCTGTAATTCACCCTGTGCGTTTTTGGCTACCTTGCTGGTGGTTAGTCCCTGCAAAGCCGGGCCCGATATCCCGCCAAGGCAATAAGGTATCATATACAAATACATTAGCCAGCCCACATTAACAAAAGCAATCAATACCAAACCAACGGCGTAGAAAATCAGACCCGCAACTATATTTTTCTGCTGACCAAACTTTGGTATGGTATAACGAATCAAAAAGCCTTGTATGGCTACCAATATTACCCCTATAAAGATGCCCAGCGTGCCTACGCTGCTCAGCGTCCAATTAAATTTCTCGAACAAAAAGAAGGATAAAAGATACTCAACCGCTTTCTGACCGATATAAACTAAGGTGATGCAACCCAAAAGTCCTGTTAATGCTGGTTGCTGAATAAATACCCGGTATAATGATCCAAAAGGATTTGAACGTTTCCAGCTAAACCTGCGGCGATCTTTTATGGGTAAGGATTCCGGCAAAACAAACAAACCATAAAGGCCATTGGCCAGCGCGAAAGCTGCGGCAGCCATAAAAGGTATTTTTATATTGATAGCGCCCAGATAGGCACCTAAAGCAATACCTATGATAAAACCAAAGCCAGATGCCGCGCCAACCAGTCCGAAATTGGCAGCTCTTTTATCGCCGGTGCTAATGTCGGCTATATAAGCAGTGGCAGTGGCATTACTTGCACCGCTTATTCCGGCAATGGTGCGCCCAACAAATAACCAGGCAATAGATGGCGCAAAAGCCATAAACATATAATCAATACTAAAGCCAAAAAGCGATATTAACAGCACCGGGCGCCGGCCATAACGGTCGCTTAAATTCCCTAAAACAGAAGCAAAGGCCAATTGCATAGATGCATAAACAGTTGTAAGCCAGCCGTTGTATCGTGATGCTGTACTCACATCAATATGCCCCAGTGTTTGTAGTAGTTTTGGCAAAACAGGAATGATAATTCCCAATCCCAGCACATCAATAAATATGGTTATAAAAATAAAACCAAGCGCTGCTGACTGTTTAGATTTTGCCATACTGATGAGAAATAACCGTTTTGCTAAAAAGTTTTAATCCGGTAAAAATTAATAAGCAGGTAAAACACTATAAGTGTCTATACCTGCTTATTAATAATGGTATTTAATA
>JABDEQ010000044.1:0-17311 GCA_013286985.1 Bacteroidota bacterium
GGCAAAAATCTTATCATTTGGTGCTTTAAAAATGGTATTGTGTTCTCCGGGAATATTGTGAACATTAACGCCTTTTAACGCGTAGGGCTGCCAGCCGAGGTGTTCAAAGTCGTCCATATAAAAGGTCCGTTTTTCGGCCCTGAATAGTTCAATCTTAATATGATAAGGTTTTAGCTGGTAACGTTTTTCGGCCTGCTCATTCATTTTATCAATTTTATTTGAATAGCCGAAAAAGCCAGTTTGCTTTTGCTCTTTGCCATACTTTAAACTCCAGTAAGCTTTGATGGTTTTTCTTTTTATAGATTCTGCGTTGCTGTTTAATCCTTTAACTCCATTTTTAAATTTCAAAGCATAAAGTACTTTATCCTTGAAAAAGCGCATGCGTTTATAGGTTTTTATCAATGGGGGATCGAAATGAGGCGAACGATAGGCATAGGTATCAAACATGGCCAGCATTTTAACTTCTTTTCCTAATATCTCCAGTTGGTGGGCCATTTCGAATGCAATAATACCACCAAATGAATATCCGGCCAAAGCATAGGGCCCGGTTGGATTTTGTTTTGTTATTTCTGAAATATAGTGTGCAGCAATATCTTCTATGCGGCCCAATGGTTCTTCAACACCATCAAGACCTTTAGCCTGTAAGCCATAAACGGGCTGATCGGCAGACATATGTGCCGCCAACGTGTTAAACAATAGTACATTAAGCCCAGCCCCATGCACCATATAAAGCGGCATTTTATTACCCTGCGGCTTTATCGGAACCAATGAGTCCCAGGTTATTGATCTGCCATCGAGCTCAAGCAATTGAGCCAATTTTTCTACCGTGGGGTTTTCGAAAAGAGAGGCAAGAGGGAGACGTTTTCCCGTCTCTTTCTCAATCCGTATCATAACCTGTACTGCTATCAGCGAGTGGCCGCCCAATTCGAAGAAATTATCGTATACTCCCGTTTGATCGATGCCCAAATATTCGGTCCAAATATCGGCAACCAATTTTTCAATATCAGTACGGGGAGCCTGGTAGGCATTGATTTCAACAATCGGCAGTCCATATTTTGCCAATACCTTTTTGTCAATTTTGCCATTGGGCGTCAAGGGCATTGCTGCCACGGCTATAAAATTGTCGGGAATCATATATTCGGGAAGCTTTTTTTGCAAAGCATCCTTCCAATGTTGTATTTGTGCTAAGGTCGGCGCAGATTCTTTGTGTTCATGGATAACAACAAAAGCAAGCAGTTTATGAATTCCGTTATTATCGGGCAGGGCAATTACGACCGCTTCTTTTATTGAGCCTGTTTTAACTAAATGGAATTCTATTTCGCCGGTTTCAATACGGTATCCGCGTATTTTTACCTGCGAATCAATACGCCCAAGGCATTCGATATCACCATCTGGCAAAAAACTACCCAGATCGCCGGTGCGGTACATTTTAGTTCCTGTTGTTTTTGAAAAAGGATCTTCAATGAATTTTTCGTCAGTAAGTTCCGGCCGGTTTAAATATCCTTTAGTCACGCCATCGCCGCCTATATAAATTTCGCCGGGAACGCCGGGCGGTACCGGTTTTAAGAATTTATCCAGAATATAGATAGCTGTATTATTAATCGGTCTGCCGATAGACATAACCGTATCTGAAGCCATTATTTGTTTTATTGTTGACCATATGGTAGTCTCCGTAGGACCATAAACATTCCAAAGGGCCGATTTGGTGTTTAATATTCTTTGTGCCAGTTCTGCGGGTAGGGCCTCGCCGCCACAAATTACTTTTAATGGATTTTTGTTATCCCAACCAGCTTCCAGCAAAATACGCCAGGTATATGGAGTGGCCTGCATAACCGTGATCTTTTCTTTTTTGATGAGATCAAGTAGCGAACGTCCATCTTTTGCCGAAATTGTATCAGCAATTATAATTTGGCCGCCCGCTATGAGTGGTAAGAACAGCTCCAGACCGGCAATATCAAAACTTACTGTAGTAACCGCAAGCAGCTTATCATTCATGGTGATGCCCGGCTCCATTTGCATGCTGATTAAAAAGTTAACCAGGTTATGATGAGCTACCTGTACGCCTTTTGGCATACCTGTTGAGCCTGACGTATATAAAATGTAAACTAAATCATTACCATTTACATTTGCTAAACTATCAGATACCTGGTAGTTGGCAAGTTTTGGCCATAACTCTTCAATTATTAATTCTTTGGCGTTTGAATGGTATTTGCCCTTGTGATTTTGTGAAGTAAGCAGCACGACGGCTCCGCAATCATCCAGCATGTAATTGATACGTTCGAGAGGGAACTGAGGGTCAAGAGGAACATAAACTGCCCCGGTTTTCATGATTGCCAATATAGTTATAACCATTTTAGCTGATCTGTCGAGCGCGAAGGCTACTTTATCTCCTTTCTTTACATGGTTTTCAATAAGCAGCGCAGCCAATTGATTGACATTTTCGTTCAGCTGCTTATAGGTAAGCTCCTGTTGACCAAATTTGAGCGCAGTTTGATGTGGTGACTTTGCTGCTTGTTCGCTTATTAATATATGGACAGCTGTATTTGCCGGGTAAGGGTGTTTTGTATCATTCCAAATATCTATTTGTGCCTGTAAATCAACTGAGTTTAATGCGGGGATATGCCCTATAGATATTTCTGGATTGTTGACCAGTTTTTGCAGCAAAAATTCAAAACGCGCCATCATTTTTTTAATGGTAGAGGATTTAAATAGTTGCGTATTGTACGACCACTCAATTGTTGGAGCCTCTTCGTGTCCGGCTACGTTTATAAACAGTTCAAAGTTTTCGTATTCACGCGGATTGCTGATTAACTTGTGTTGTAGGCAATGAAATTTAACATCATTATCCAAACCCATATCAATGTTAAACATTACCGGTACTAAAGGAACTCTTGATGGGTCGCGCGGGATACTTAGTTTTTTGAGTAAACTACCGAAGGTGTATTGCTGATGATCATATGCATCCAGTACCTCTGTTTTACGCCGATTTAGATACGTTTTAAATGAAATATCGCCTTTTGGAAAACTTCTGAGCGCTAATAAATTAACACAGTGACCAACCAGTCTGAAGTTCTCTGTGGCTGCTTGCCCAGCCGCTGGCAAACCCAGAATAATTTCATCTTGCCCTGTTAATTGTTGCAAAAATATTTCAAAAGAAGCCATCAGTGTGGTTACGAAACCGGCGCATGTTATTTTACCGAGTTGTTTCACCGCATTTGTCAATTCTCCATTCAAAACTAAATCTAACCGCTGACTTTTATAGGTTCGGAGTCTTGGTCGTGGATAATCAACAGGTAGGTTTAATAAATAATCGCTTCCTTTAAAATGCTCCAACCAGTATTTTTCTGTTTCCTGATATTCTTTTGTTTGCGCTAGCCGAAGCTGTTCTTTTGCATAGTTGCTAAACAAAGGCGTTGTTAAAACGGGCAATGTTTTGTTTTGAGTATAGGCAGAATAAAGATTGCCCAAATCCTGTATAATAATGCCAATTGACCATCCGTCGCAAATGATATGATGAGCAATAAGGGTTAAAAGATGCTTATCATCTGCTAATTTGACCAAGGAAACTTTAAAAAGAGGCCCGGTTATAAGATTGAATGGTGCAACTGCAAGTTGTTTGTTATAGTCAGCTATAAAATGCGTTTGCTCATCATTGGTTTGGGCTGAAAGGTCTTTATAATCAACATCGAGCAGTATTTCCTTTAACACACAAATATTTAAGCCATCAGCGCTAAAGGTGGTTCGTAGTGCTTCGTGCAGCTGAACTACATCTAACAATGCCCTGAGCATGGCATTGTTATCAAAATGGCCAGTGAGTGTTAAGGAAAAAGATTCATTGTAAGCGCAATTTGCGTCGTCGCCTCCAATAAGGCATGAGGCCCATATTTCGGCCTGTGGTTCTGTAATCGGGGCTATGGCGACAATTTCCGGACCAGCAAAGGGATCAAATTCAATTGGCACGGCTGTGTATACAACAGATTCGTCGCCGGAAAACAAAGAATTAACCGGTGCCGGATGTATTTGCTCCGGCTGTGCAAACGGATCAAATTCAACCGGGTTGATATCAACTATAGTGTTATCGTAAGCCAAATTAATTTTCTTTTATTTTAACCTGCAAATATTTGCCGGGGTTGTTTACATCACTGATAAACCAACCGGGGTTTCCATCTTTGTCGCGGCCAAGCCTGGCACCCGGAATAGGGGATTCCGTAAATGAATTTAACTCTTCTTTTATAATATTTTTTTTGTTATGGCCTGATGGGAAAAATCCCGATTCTATTAGCTCCGCAACACTTTCTCCAAATCTGGAGATTATTTTGTCAACGTCATGTTTCGTATGTGCTTCTGTTAAAAAGCAAGGAAACAAATCCCATATGTGAATACCTTTTTCTCGCATCAAAGTAAACAACAATTCGCCGTAGGGAAGTTCTTCTTTAAATTTTATTTTCCATAGCGACCCAAATGACGGAACAAATAGAGGTAATCCGAATTTATTACAGATGATATTTAACTCATCGGCAAGGTATTGTGTAAGTGAATTTAAGTTTTGTTGTAATTCCGGGCCTTTTTGTTTCATGTATTCTAACGATGCCTTCGCGGCAGTTAAAGCAAGCGGATGCCTCACAAAAGTACCGGCAAAATAAGTTACACCTGCTTCCGGCTGCGAATCATCGCCATATTGCCAAAAACCACCATCAAGGGCATCCATATATTGTTTATTGCCTGCTATCGCACCAATAGGCATTCCGCCGCCTATTACTTTGCCATAGGTGCCAATATCAGCCTTAATACCGAACATAGCCTGTGCACCGCCGGGATGCATCCTGAAACCGGTTATCACTTCGTCAAAAATCAATACAGTACCGGCTTTTTGCGTTATTTGGCGTACCTCTTTTAAAAATTCAACCGGCTGAAATTCAGGACGCCTGCTCTGAACAGGTTCAACTAATACTGCCGCTATTTCATGCGCGCGTTCGCGGATGATTTGTAAGGTTTCATCAGTGCCATAATCCAGGATCAGCATATTTTGCACCACCTCCGGCATTATACCGGGAGCGGCGGGTATGGTTTTGAGTTTTTTTGTTCCGCGCACCAATACCTCATCGTTAATGCCATGATACGATCCGGCAAAGGCAATAATTAAGGCGCGCCCGGTAACTGTACGGGCAATGCGCATAGCGCCCAATATAGCTTCGGAGCCGGTATTGCACAAGGCGGCCCGGTCAAAACTGGTAAATTCACAAATGAGTTCGCAAACTTCTCCCGCCAATTCGTGCTGCGGTCCAATTTCGTACCCGTTTGCAACCTGCGTTAAAACTGCTTGTTTTAAAACATCAGGTTGGTAGCCCAAAAAGTTTGAGCCAAAGCCGTTTAAGGCATCAATATATTCGTTGCCATCAATATCCCAAACCCTGCTTCCTTTTGAATTGTTTACTACTATAGGATAAACAATTTCTTTCGTAAGGGGACGAAAACCGCTTACTACACGCGGATCGGCCATGTGCGCCCGATATTTTTGAGTATATTCTTTGCTTTTGGGCGTTTTGCTATTGTAACGACTAATAAGCTGCGTTAAAAATAACCGTTGCTTTTCGCTTAAACCCTGTACCTGTTTTTCGATACGGGCAGTGGCACCAAAAGGTTTTTTAACTTCAATTTGTTCTTCAGGCGTTAAATCATATTGTACAGAAAATCTGTTGGTTGAATTTGTTTGTGTAATTGATTCTTCAACCTTTGCCGGGGCATTGTTCCCATTTTGCAGTAGTGCCAATTGACCAGCCAATAGTTGTATTTGCTGTGCAATCAAATCAAGCGCAGTGTTTCCGTTAACCGGAGCTGATGTGGGAATTGAGGTTGAAAGCGGCTGTTGGTTAAATGACTCTGCAGGTAAATTGGCATCTAAATAATTTGCAAGTGAATTGATGCTGTTATACTCTTCAAATAGCTTTCGGAACGTGATTGGTACATTAAACTCTTTTTTTAGATTGGTTGCTATTTGAGTAAGCAGTAATGAGTCGAATCCAATTTCGATAAAGTTTACATTTACCAAAGCATCACCAATTTCAATACCCGAAGCATCTTCAAATAGTTCCTTTAGCTTGTCAGTTAATATATCTCGTCTCATCAATGCGTTGTATAACGGTAGTTGGTTTAGTTGTTCACTTATTTCAGGTGCCTCAATTATTGCGGCTACTTTATGTTCTTGGGGTTTGGGTTCAAGCCAGTAACGTTTTTTATCAAATGCATAGGCCGGTAAATTCACGCGTATGCGTTGCTGATTTTGGTAAAAAGCTGCCCAATCAGGCTCCACGCCGTTTAACCATAACTGACCTAATGCTCTTAATACGGAATAATACTCGGTTTGAGTTTCATTTTTTTCGAACCCGGGAAGAATAGCGGTTGAGCTATTCTTTATTTGCTGGCGTGCAAGTGTTGCCAATATAGTGCCCGGTCCAACCTCCATTAAAATAGCCTCTTCGTGTTCTTGTAAGGTATCAATAGCATCCGCAAAGCGCACGGTATTGCGTAAATGCTGTGCCCAATAACGCGGGTCTGTTGCCTCTGCTTCGCTCATCCATTTCCCGGTTACGGTTGATACCAATGGTTTAACCGGTGGATTTAATTTGACAGTTTTTATTACTGCCTCAAATGGTTCAACAATTTGATCCATCATAGACGAATGAAAGGCGTGGCTGGTTTGTAGCAACCGTGCGGGGATGCTTTTAGCATCCAATTGCGCCCAAAAATCGGCCACCGCATCATCAGGCCCGGCTATTACGCTCAATTTATCACTGTTGATTGCTGCCAGCGATATGTTGTCGGGTATTATGGTTGCCAATTCTTCGTTAGCCATCCTCACCGAGAGCATGCTGCCTTTTTCAACTTCGCTTACCATTTTGGCACGGATGGAGATTAAAAACAAGGCATCTTTAAGACTAAATATACCTGCGAAATGTGCGGCCACAAACTCGCCAATGCTATGCCCGGTAAATATGGTAGGTTGTATGCCCCAATGCATCCAAAGCCTTGTCATGGCGTACTCCATAATAAATATGGCTGGCTGGGCATAAAAGGTATTCTTTATTTTTTCGGTTGATGCTTCGTCTATTGTCGGAGGATAAATTACCTCCAGGATATGGGCATGGGGTGTATCTTTTAAAAGATCTACACATTCATGGACGGCAGTTTTAAAAATGGGTTCGTTATCATATAATTCCTTGCCCATGTTTACGTATTGCGAACCCTGGCCGGGAAATATAAATACAATTTCGGATGCCTTTGCGCTTAATGTTTTTGCAGCGACGGGCTCTGATGCAGTTTGTAATTTGGTAAGTAGTTCTGCCCGGTTTGCTGCAATAAGAAACCTTCGTGTGCTAAAATCAGCCCTTGTATTTTGCAGGGTATAGGCAATATCAGCAATGTTAACAGCAGGATTGTCTTCAACGAATGCGGCCAGTTTTTTTGCATAGGCAGCAATACTCATTTCTGTTTTAGCCGACCATGTAATTAAAGAAAATGGTTTCGCTGTACCAGATTGTATAGCTACCTTTTCAAATTCTTCCAAAACGAGGTGTACGTTTGTACCGCCAACACCGAAAGAACTTACGCCTGCGCGCCTTTTGCCATCGCTTATCCAATCTTTTAATGCCGTATTTATATAAAAAGGACTCTCGGAAAGATCAATATCAGGATTTGGCTTGTTGAAAAATAAAGATGCTGGTATCTGTTGATGATTAAATGCCAAAACCGTTTTTATCAGCCCGGCTACACCGGATGCGGCTGTTAAATGGCCCAAATTGCTTTTTACAGATCCAACAGCACAGTAATGCCTCTTTTCCTGCATTCCGAATGCCTGATGTAATCCTTCAATTTCAATCGGATCACCCAATGGAGTTGCTGTTCCATGCGCTTCAATATAACTGATGCTTGATGCGTCGATATTTGCATCTGCTATAGCCATAGCAATTGCCCCAGCTTGTCCTTGTGCGCTGGGACCGCCGAAGCTACCTTTATCGGCACCATCGTTATTTATACCTATTCCTTTTATTATGGCATAAATGATGTCATCGTCGCGTTTGGCGTCCTCTAATGTTTTTAAAAGTACCACACCCGCACCATCGCTGAATACTGTCCCGGTGGCGTTGGCATCAAACGGGCGGCAATGCCCGTCCTTACTCAAAATGGAGCCTTCCTCGTATAAATGTCCGCTTTTCAGCGGTGAGGTAATGGACGCTGCACCGGCTAATGCAATATCACATTGCCCGTTTCTTAAACTGCTTACAGCCTGTGCTATGGCTAAAAGAGAGGTAGAGCATGCGGCGTAAACTGAAACAGCAGGACCCTTTAAATTTAATTGATAGGCGGTGCGGGTAGCAATGTAATCTTTTTCGTTAAGCGCCCGGGTGTTAAACTCGCCGTATTGTTCAACCAGTTGTGGGTGGGTTAGCACGTTATTGGTAAAGTAGGTGTTATACCCGCATCCGGCAAATACGCCGACAGAACCGTTATATCTTTGTGGTAAATAGCCAGTATTTTCTAATGCTTCCCATGCCAGTTCCAGGAAAACCCGTTGTTGCGGATCCATTAATTCAGCAGAGCGCGGGTTGAAACCAAAAAAGGCTGCGTCAAATTCATCAGCCCCATCAATAATACCGCGGGCTTTTACATAATTAGGAGTATTTTTAATGTCAGATGCAATAGACGAGTCTAATTCATCGTCACCAAAAAAGCTGATGGCCTCCCTGGCACCTGATAGTAGATCCCAATATTCTTCTAAAGTATTAGCCCCCGGAAAACGGCCAGCCATACCAATAATGGCAATGTCTTTATTACCGGTATCAGTTTTACTCTTTCGTAGCTGAGGTGTATAAGCAGTTTTATTGGTTCCTTGCAGATAATTCGCAATACCGCTTACAGTTGGATATTGATATAATTTAGTTATTGGAATAATAAGATTATGATGTTGTTTTAATTGGGCAACAGCTTTTAGCGCCAGCAGCGAATTACCACCAAGATGGAAAAAGTTATCATCAACACCAATTTTATCCAATAAAAGTAATTCTCTCCAAACAGTTGCAATGTTTTTCTCGCGGGTGGTTGATGGTGCTTGGTATAAAACATTCAATTCCGGTCTTTTCAGTTCGGGCTTTGGTAAATTATTTCTGTCGACCTTGCCGCTGGTGGTTTTTGGGAGTTCATCGAGCCAAACATAGGCTGATGGCAGCATAAATTCGGGTAATTTGTCTTCAATGTATTTACGTATGTAACCGGTATTCTGATTATTTTTAGCAGCCACCAAATACGCCACTAAACGCTTTTGCCCGGTTGAATCTTCCTGCGCTACAACAATGGCTTGCTTAATATCATTTAGCTGGTTGATCAGTACTTCAATTTCGCCCAACTCAACCCGATTGCCACGAATTTTAACCTGTGTATCACGGCGGCCAAGATATTCGATATTGCCATCCGGCAGGTGCCTGGCCAAGTCGCCGGTGCGGTAAATTGTTGTTGTTTTGCCGGTGGAACTTTGCCGGTTGATAAACTTTTCGGCAGTTAATTCCGGTTTGTTAAGATAGCCATTGGCCAAACTTGTGCCGCTTACACATAATTCGCCTGCTTCGCCATAAGGAAGTTCTTTAAATTCTTCATCAAGGATCAGGATATCGGTATTATCGATAGGGGTACCGATGGATGGTAATAAAGGCCATTGAGCCAGATCGCCATCCAATATCAGTTGGGTAACTACATGTGTTTCGGTGGGGCCATATTGGTTAAATAACACACATCCTGGCAGGGACGAAAAGAAACTAATTAGTTGAGGTGTGATTTTTAATTGTTCACCCGATGTTATTACTTCTTTTAAACAAGCCGGGAAATATTTTTCTGTATGCGCAGTTTCCGCTAAATATTGAAGTACCACAAATGGTAAAATGATGCGGTTAACCTGATGTTGATCAATATAACGCAACAATTGGTAAGGATCAATCCTTAAATTATCATCAACCAAAATTAAAGTGCCGCCTGTGGTAAGGGTAGCAAAGATCTCCTGAAAAGAAACGTCGAATGTTAATGGTGCAAATTGCAGCGTATTGAAGCCTGTTGCAGATGCAGAATGTTTTTGTTGCCATAGCAACAAATTGGCCAGTGCGGCATGCCCCATAGAAACTCCTTTGGGGATTCCAGTTGAGCCTGACGTGTATAGCACGTAGCAACCTGATTGATTGGTTGCGACAGGTGCTGTCGCCACAGGATAATCAAGGTCATTTGCCAATGCTTTTATAGTAAATGATTCAAATAGTGATTTTTGTTCACCATGGGCGAGGCATAAATCAATACCCGAGTCATCAATTATTTGCTGTAAACGGTTCGACGGATAATTGGGGTCGAGCGGTAAATAAGCTTTACCTGCTTTTAAAATAGCCAGTACGCTAATGATGGTTTCTATTGAACGATGTGTACTTACACCGATAATGTTAGCTTCGGGCGAAGTACTTAATATTTGATTCGCAATATTATTCGCTTTTTGAGCTAATTGGCTATAAGTTAATTGATTGTTATTAAAAATGACGGCAATGGCATCAGGGGTTTTATCTTTTTGCTTTTCAAATAATTGATGAATGAGCAAATCGTTATCCGTAGTATCCTTATCCGTTTTATGGGAAATGCCTGCCATTAATATATTATGATTGGAAATTTTTACTAATAATTACGTAATTGCAGGGGTATTGATTTTAGAATGAATTATCAAATTGCCTTTTTATACGTTTAAGGCTGTTGTTAAGTTATAATTAATGTTGATACAATTATAAAGTGCCATTTTAGTCATTTACCGTGATATTCCCAAAGAATATTATCAAAGATACCTTGTTAGTTAAATATCTGGTTATGCGATAGCGTGTTAGCGTTCACGGTGTTCAAGGCGTTCATGCATTTATTTTTGAACACATATAATAAATAGACTTTATCTTCATTTTCCTGTGATATGAAAACAATTATTGTAAAGTTTATTTATAACCAGAAAACGTTTTTGCTGCCTGATGCGTAAATGCTTTTAACAAATAATATCTACATGAAATTTATCTTTTCGATTATCATTATGCTCAGCGGCGCTATAGCTTACAGTCAACCCAAACAAATAGAAGAAAATATGATGGTCGATAGTATCAAACGATCATTTATTACTTATATTCCTTCGGTAACAGACAAAGACTATAAAATGCCTTTGATTATTTCGCTGCATGGTGGCTTTGCCAGTCCGAAAGGACAGTTTCATTTGGCAGATTTCAGGCCAATTGCCGATAAAGACAAATTTATAGTAATATGCCCGGCATCAAAACACATGTGGCATGACGGTAAAAACAACAATGGCATTGACGATGTGAAATTTATAGACAGATTGATTACTTATGCCATCGACACTTATCATATCGATCCTAAAAGGGTATACGTTACAGGGATCTCAAACGGCGGTTTTATGACTTCACGTTTGGCTTGCCAATTATATAAAAGAATAGCAGCGATAGCAGTTGTTGCGGCCTCGTTAGATGTAAATGAAGGTTATGACCTGGTAAGCCCTATGCCGGTGATTTATATGCATGGTACAAAAGATAAAATAGTATCGTACAATGGCGGTAAGATGTTTGGCCGGCAAATTTATTCGCAGAAAGAGATATTGCAGAAGTGGATCAAGCTGGATGGTTGCAAGCCTGAGCCGGCGATAACAAATATACCGGATACCGCTAAAGATAGTACAAGTGTTATTAAAGAGGAGTATATTAACCAGGCTAATGGAATAAGAGTTGTGGGTTATACTATTAATAACGGCGGCCACACCTGGCCGGGCGGCTGGCAGTTTATGCCCGAATTTATTGTAGGCAAAACCACCAAAAATTTAAATGCCTGCCAGGAAATATGGAGTTTTTTTAAGCAATACAAATTAAATGACTAAACCATTGCGTTTTCTTTTTGTAGTAGAAGAGCGGTTTTAATTATACCGCTATTTTTTAAATAATTTTGGTTTCTTTGTTTCAATAATATGAATTTACCTGCTACATCATCTTTTTCTATTGACAGGGCAACTCTTTTACAGGAGCAAAAGCTAAGGGAATTATTGACTTATTTACATCAAAAGTCGCCATTTTATAAAGAGCTTTTTATAAAGCACGGGGTTAATATTTCCACAATAAAAACGCTTTTGGATTTGCCATCGTTGCCAACAACCAGCAAAGAGGACCTGCAACAAAGAAACAATGATTTTTTATGTGTTGATCCGCAGCAAATTGTGGAATTTACTTCAACTTCGGGTACATTGGGTAGTCCCGTTACCATTGCGCTAACAGAAAACGATCTAAACAGGCTGACAGACAATGAGTATAATTCATTCAGCTGCGCCGATGGTTCAGCAGCTGATACGTACCAGTTGATGCTAACGCTCGACAGACAGTTTATGGCTGGCATAGCCTATTATATGGGTTTAAGGAAGCTTGGCGCAGGTATTATCCGTTTAGGGCCCGGCGTGCCTTCATTGCAATGGGAAACTATTCAACGATTAAAGCCAACGGCCATCGTTGCTGTCCCTTCATTTATTTTAAAACTGATTAAATTCGCTGAAGAAAATAGCATTGATCTGAATGCTTCATCAGTAAAGAAAGCGGTTTGTATTGGTGAAAACATTCGCAATACCGACTTCTCCTATAATATCCTTGGAAAAAAAATAACCGAAGCCTGGGATATTCATTTGTATTCGACCTATGCATCAACAGAAATGCAAACGGCGTTTACGGAGTGCAGCGAAGGGCGCGGCGGCCACCTGCAACCCGAACTGGTTATAGTTGAACTGCTTGATGAAAATAATGAACAGGTTGCCGCAAATACCCCCGGCGAGGTAACCATTACTACGCTTGGCGTTGAAGGTATGCCGCTGTTACGTTATAAAACCGGAGACATTTGCACGTACGATAATGAGCCATGTGCCTGCGGCCGTACCAGTTTACGTTTATCGCCGGTTATTGGCCGCAAAAAGCAAATGATAAAATTTAAAGGCACTACGCTATATCCGCCGGCATTGTTCGATTTGCTGAATGAAATGGAAGAAGTACTTGATTTTGTTGTAGATGTTTATTCAAACGAGATTGGTATGGATGAGGTGTTGATTCACATTTTGCCGTTAGATGATAGTAAAGCCTGCGACAATAGGATCAGGGCTTATCTGCAAGCCAGGCTAAGGGTTAGTCCTCATGTAAATTATGTAGGCGCCGAGGAAATACACAAAATGCAATTTAAGGAAGCCAGCCGCAAAGTCATTAAGTTTATTGACCGGAGGGTTTAATCATATTCTCGCGCTAATCAACTAAAAGCCTATATTTACCATTTAAAATAAAAACAAATTCTGCTTATGGTACCCGTTGGACAAGACGTCCTCACGTTAGATAATTTCTCTGACATTATATTTAATAATAAGACAGTTACATTACCTTCATCGGCTTTAGAAAAGGTTAAAGTAAATTTTCAGTTTCTACAGCAATTTT
Organism: Bacteroidota bacterium; assembly: GCA_013286985.1. The sequence continues at coordinate 13,527 of JABDEQ010000044.1, forward strand.
CATCAAATAAATTAATTTACGGTATTAACACAGGTTTTGGGCCAATGGCTCAATATAAAGTAAGCGAAGAGAATTTGCTTCAGCTGCAATATAACCTTATCCGCAGTCATAGCTCTGGCAGCGGGGCTTTACTGTCTCCTCTTTTGGTTAAAGCCCTGATGATTGCGCGATTGAACAGTTTAATGCAAGCCTATTCAGGTATTCATACCGACGTGGTAGAACTGTTGCGCGAATTGATAAATAAAAATATTACCCCCTGTATTTTTGAGCATGGTGGTGTAGGTGCAAGCGGCGATTTGGTGCAATTGGCTCATTTAGGGCTAGTGCTGATAGGCGAAGGAGAAGTTATTTATGAAAACAGGCTACGCCCTACAGCAGAAGTTTTCGAAGAATTAAATATAACGCCACTCTCTATCCACGTGCGCGAGGGATTGGCTATTTTAAATGGCACATCCGCAATGACAGGCATTGGTATGGTGAATATCATCCAGGCACAAAAACTATTGGGCTGGTCGGCAATGTTTTCAGCGATGACCAATGAGATAGTGGAGGCATATGATGATCATTTTTCGCATGAATTAAATATTGTAAAGCACCATAAGGGGCAAAATCGTATTGCGGCCACCATGCGCGATATTTTGAAAGGAAGCAAAATGATCAGGAAACGCTCCGATCATTTATATCATGCCGATGGCATCGATATGGAGATTTTTGAAGATAAAGTGCAGGAATATTATTCGCTACGTTGTGTAACACAGGTATTAGGGCCAATTTATGATACCATAACTCAAGCCGAGCAGGTAATTACCAACGAGTTAAATTCGGTGAATGACAATCCTGTTATTGACCATGCCAATCATAATGTTTATCACGGCGGAAATTTCCACGGTGATTATGTTTCACTGGAAATGGATAAGCTGAAAATTGCCATTACAAAGCTATCCATGCTTTCGGAGCGTCAATTAAATTACCTGCTTAATAACAAACTCAATCAAAAATTCCCGCCGTTTGTGAACCTGGGTGTATTGGGATTGAATTTTGGTATGCAGGGCGTACAGTTTACGGCAACTTCAACAGTTGCTGAAAATCAGACGTTATCATTTCCGATGTATGTGCACAGTATTCCTAATAATAATGACAATCAGGATATAGTGAGTATGGGCTGCAATGCGGCATTAATAACCAAAAAAGTGATTGACAATGCTTTTGCCGTATTGGGAATACAATTAATGACTATTGTACAGGCTATTGACTATTTAGAGTGTCAGGAAAGATTATCGCCGCAAACATTGGATTTATATAAAGAGATAAGGAAGATATTTCCGAAATTTATTGAAGACCAAGCCCGGTACAAAGAAATGGAAAGGGTAAGGATTTTTCTTGAAAATGGCCACCCGGCAATCTCATTTAATGATTAAACTATGAAAACTGCTTTAGTTACAGGTGGTTCACGTGGAATTGGCAGGGCAATTTGTATCAAATTGGCAGCAATGGGCTATTATGTGCTGGTAAATTATAAAAGCAATTTGCAGGAAGCAGAAACCACACTGTCATTAATTAAAGAGAGCGGCAGCAATGGTGAATTGCTTCAATTTGACGTTGCGCAGCGGGGTGATATTAAACAGGTTCTTGGGGATTGGATTGCTAATCATCCTGATCATATAATCGAAGTCTTAATAAATAATGCAGGTATAAAAGACGATAGCTTGATGGCCTGGATGAAAGATGAGCAGTGGGACAATGTTATTAAAACCAGTTTGGAAGGTTTTTTCTTTGTTACCCGTTTGGTGCTTGATGGTATGATGATGAACCGCTATGGCAGAATTATAAATGTAGTTTCGCTTTCCGGTTTAAAAGGCTTACCCGGTCAGGCTAATTATTCGGCAGCTAAAGCAGGGGTTATAGGAGCAACCAAGTCGTTGGCGCAAGAGGTTGGCAGGAGCGGCATTACGGTAAATGCGGTAGCACCTGGTTTCATAAAAACTGATATGACCGGAGATCTCGACGAAAAAGAACTGAAAAGAATGATCCCGGTTAATCGTTTTGGATCTGCGGATGAAGTTGCCCATGCAGTTGGTTTTCTGGCTTCAAAAGATGCTGCTTACATTACCGGGCAGGTATTGTCTGTTAATGGTGGTTTATACTCATAATTATGGCAATAACCGGCGATATCTTATCATTTATTCCACAACGACTACCATTTGTAATGGTTGATAAGTTGTTGTATAGCGATGAATTTACTACCGAAACTTCGTTCACAGTACTTGAGGATAATATTTTAGTTGTCGATAATAAACTTACTGAAGCTGGCATGATGGAAAATATTGCGCAAACAGCTGCAGCACAGGCGGGATATGCTGCAAAAAGATATAATCAGCCGGTGGCTATAGGATATATAGGCGCGGTAAAAAAGTTTGAGGTATTTGATTTACCTGAAATGGGCGATGAACTCATCACATCCATTAAAATTGAAAATCAGGTTTTTGATGTTACCATAATTTCGGGAACGGTAAAGTGTAATGATGTAATTATGGCGCAATGTGAGATGAATATTTTTATCCGGGAATAGATGGCTGCTGTTTATGTTGTCTCTGATAATATCTTTTCGCCGCTCGGAAAAACAACGGCCGAAAATTTCAATCAATTAAAAGCTGGTATTTCCGGGGTTAAAGAGCAAAGTAATCCGCAAATCGTCGATAGAAGTTTTTATGCCTCCTTATTTCCCGAAACAAGTTTTAATAATGAATCGAGGTACACCAAATTTGAGCAATTACTGATTGCTTCAATTGAAGATGCATTAAAGAATAGCGGCGTAGATCCCCGGGATAAAAAAACAGTACTTATTTTGTCGTCAACCAAGGGTAATATTGGTTTACTCGAAACAAATAATTATTCTGCCTATTTAAAAAAGCGAGTTGCTTTAAATACATCTGCAGAGTTGATAGCCGGGCATTTTGGTTTTGTTAATTTGCCTATTGTAATTTCAAACGCCTGTATTTCCGGAATAATGGGGATCACAACAGGTATGAGGCTGATTCAAGCAGGTAAATATGAAAATGCTGTAATTGCAGGTGCCGATGTTATCACTAAATTTATATTATCGGGCTTTCAATCGTTTCAGGCCATCAGTTCAACACTTTGTAAGCCATTTGATATTGATCGAGACGGAATTAATCTGGGTGAGGGCGCTGCAACGGTGATATTATCTGCCAAATCAAACCATAACATTGATATACAAGTAAAGGGAGGAGCGGTTAGTAACGATGCCAATCATATTTCAGCCCCCTCGCGTACCGGAGCGGAACTTGCCCATGCTATTGAATCAACGCTCAAGCAAGCAAGTCTGTCTGCTGCCAATATTGATTTTGTTTCGGCCCATGGAACGGCAACCATTTATAATGACGAAATGGAAGCTAAAGCTATTAATTTATCAAATCTTCAAAATGTGCCTGTAAATAGCTTAAAAGGCTATTACGGGCATACTTTAGGTGCCGCCGGTTTAATAGAATCTATCATTTCTATTCAATCCTTAAAGGAAAATATTATACTTCCTACATTAGGTTTTAGTGAGATAGGGGTGAGCGCGCCGATAAATATTGCTACCCAATTATTATCTTCCAAAAAACTAAATAATTGTCTCAAAACCGCATCGGGTTTTGGTGGCTGCAACGGCGCCGTTGTTTTTAGTAAATTTTAAGTACTTGTACTAATTTATCAAGCCGACAGATTTGCAGCAGGCAAATTACCCAACTTGCGTACAAATAAGCTATAAAATATATATCAAA
>JABDEQ010000044.1:17321-22257 GCA_013286985.1 Bacteroidota bacterium
CCATGGGCCGAAACAAAATCAATATTGGCAGCAGACAGACTTGCTTGCTTGAGCGTTGATTCAATAGCATGGCAGTTCGGTCCAAAATATTGCCAAAAACACGCTAATTGCGCTTACTGTTGAAAAATTAAAATCTCGTTAGTGTAACAAAAAAATTATAATTCCGTACCACATGGCATTCATATTAATTTATGATACTTTTTTAACTAGACTATTGATTTTATTAATTTTTAATGCAACGAGATGTACGATAGTAATTTATCGGAGTTCCGGATGATGAAATAATTTTTTAGCCATGCGGAACCGATTTTTAATATTTGTTGTTCTTTTTATCGTCCTTAGCCTGAATGGTTATGGCCAATCGGCTGCATTAGCGGTAAAGATATCGTCATCGGCGGTATCTATTTGCTCAGGAAACGCCGTGATTTTAACTGCCAATGTATCTGGCGGCACAGCACCATATACTTACATCTGGAATACAGGCGACACTACGTCGACGATAAGTGTAAATAAAGGTGGGGACTATGAAGTTATTGTTAGTGATGCCACCCCCGGAGGCAGCCAGGCAATTGATGATATTGTGATTAATGCTAATGCTATTCCTAATGCACCATCTGCTGCTAACGCTGTAGTTTGTGCCAACAGTAGCACAACCCTTACTGCTACAGCACCCGGTGGCATGTATCAATGGTACGATGCGCCGGTTGGAGGTAATTTATTAGCAACAAGTGCTTCTTATATAACCCCACCTATCACAAGTGCCGCCACTTATTATGTTGAAACAACTATTAATGGCTGTACCAGTCCCAGAACACCAGTGTCTATAAGTCTTTTTAGCAATCCTACTATTTATAATACGTCAATTTGTTATGGTAGTTCTGCAGTTTTATCTGCGAGTGGTGGAGATACTTATAGTTGGTATGCCTCATCGTCAGGCGGACAAGTTTTGAGTACATCGTCTAAATTTACAACCCCAATATTAACAGTAACTACAGCTTATTATGTAGTTGCAACAACTAATGGATGTATGAGCGCACCTACCAAAGCTATTGCCACGGTTGCAGCGCAGCTTAGCCCCCCGGTTGTTGCTAATACAAGCGTTTGTTCAGGTGAGACGGTTAATCTTCACGCAACAGGAGCTGCCGGTGTATACGATTGGTTCACTGTTCCGGCTGGTGGTACCTCGTTAATTTCGAGTACTGATTTTACTACCCCGCCGCTAACGTCGACGACAACATTTTATGTGCAAATTACGTCGCCTTCAGGTTGTATAAGTGCCCGGACTCCAGTTACTGTGACTGTTGAATCGATACCTTCAGCACCCGTTGTCCAGAATGCAGAAACTTGTTCTGGAACTAGTGTAATACTTAATGCTTCGGGCGTTGGCGGTACATTACAATGGTTTGATTCGCCGGAGAGCACAACCGTATTAGCGAGTGGTAATACATTTAATACACCTATGCTTAAAAATTCTGCAACCTATTATGTCGCAATAACTAACGGACAATGTTCCAGTTCCCGGTCCGCGGTAAATGTTACTGTAAATAAGGCGCCTGAAGCTCCGGCGGCGGCAGGATTAATAACCTGCTCAGGCTCAGTTAATACTTTAACCGCTGCGTCATTGGATAGCGGTGCATATGCCTGGTACGATGCACGGGATGGAGGCAATTTGCTTGCATCCACCGAAACTTATGTAACTCCACCGGTTAATTCAACCACAACCTATTATGTACAAATAACCGCAAATGGCTGCACAAGTTCCAGAACGCCGGTTACAGTGTCTATATTTCCAATTCCTGCAGCGCCAGCTACTTTTGGAACACAAGTTTGCTCTGATAATCAGGTTGTTACACCCTCTTCGGTTTCGATTTGTTCGGGTAGTCAGGCTATGCTTTTTGCTTCCTTGAGTTCCGGGAATGGAAGCGATAAGTGGTATGATGCACCAACAGGAGGTAACTTGTTGATATCCAATCCGGAATATATTACTCCTATACTTACGTCCAGCAAGACCTATTATGTAGAGAACGATTTAAATGGTTGTAGCAGCCCACGTACGCCTATTACCGTTACCGTTCTTCCGCCAGGCCAATGCCAGCAAATACCAGCTAACATTACGACTACGGCTTCTATAAAAGCACCAACAGCATCAAGTATGAGCATATGTTATGGAGGTGAAGCGATATTATCAGCAATAGCTCCGGGCGGCTGTTATCAATGGTTTGATGCAGCTACTGGCGGCAATTTATTGGAGGCTGGGCCATTGTATATCACGCCCGCACTTACTGCTAATAAAACTTTTTACGTACAAACCACAATAGGTGGCATTACGAGTCAAAGAACTGCAGTAACAGTGACGGTTATTTCAGCGCCTGTAAAGCCCATAGCCCAGGATGTTACTACTTGTATGGGTAATTCGGCAACACTCACCGCAAGTGGTTCGCCGGGTACTTATGCCTGGTATGATACGCCAACTGGAGGAAACCTTTTGTCGCAAAGCAGTACTTATCAAACCCCTTATATTATAAAAGATACCGCCTATTATGTACAATCGGTACTTTACTATTATCTCTGTGAAAGCCCCAGGACAAAGGTTAATATTATTGCGCATCCTGTACCTTCAATAACAAGTGCATCAACCTTAACTATTTGCAGCGGAAATAATTTGAACTACAGCATTCGGTCAAATGTAACCGGAACTAAGTTTTTATGGAGCCGGGCCGCAGTTGCAGGTATTAGTAATACTGCGGTTGACAACCAAAGCTCGGGTATAATTAACGAAAACTTAATAAACACAAGTAATGCTGTCGCAATTGTAACCTACTTAATTACCCCGGTAGCAAATGGTTGCACGGGCACGCCATTTAATCTGGTGGTGTCGGTTTTTCCGATTCCTGTAGTTACAAGTGCTAATAATGTGACTATTTGCAATGGAACATCTGTTAACTATCAGCTTACTTTTAATACAGGTGACGTAGGTGTTAAGTGGAGCAGAGCAGCGGTAACAGGATTAAGAAATACCGCAATAACGGGCCAATCGAGCAGTAACATAAATGAAGTTTTATATAATACAAGTAATGCACCGGTAAAGGTTTCCTATGTTTTTAAATACCAAACCGGAACCTGCCAGGGAACAACATTCACTTTAGTTGTTACGGTTAACCCACAGGCTACTATTACAAGCCCGACAACAAAGACCATTTGTAGCGGATCGACGCTAAACTATAAAATTACATCAAATGTATCTTCAACAACATTCACTTGGTCAAGAGCTGCAGTTTCAGGAATAAGCAATGTGGCCGTAACGGGCATGACGATGGATACCATTAATGAAACTTTGGTTAATACTACCACCCACGCAATAAAAGTTCTCTATATTATCAGACCTGTGAGTTACAACTGCAACGGGACAGGTCTTTATTTGTATGTTACCATAAATCCTCAAACGCCAGTGCCTCAGGCTAACAGTAACTCGCCTGTTTGTTTGGGTAGTTCAATACTACTGAATACACCGACAATCGTAAATGCATCCTATTTATGGACCGGGCCCAATGGCTTTATTTCTACTAATCAAAACCCTGTTATTGATAATATAACATTAGCTAATACAGGTACCTATAATTTATATACCATCATAAACGGTTGTTCCAGTGATGCATTACCTGTTGCTGTTGTTGTAGACCCACCGCCATTAGCAAATGCCGGACCTGATCAAATTGTTTGTCTCAACACATCTCTGATTAACCTTAATGGAAAAATATCAGGTGGTACAACCACGGGGATTTGGACAAGCAGTGGTACAGGAGCATTCCTGCCGTCCAGCAATTCTTTAAATGCACAATATTATCCATCTGCACAGGATATGGCTTCGGGACTTGTAAAACTTACGCTGTCATCTACAAGTCCTGATAATTGTACCATATCAACTTCAACTATGCAGGTGAAATTCCAATTATCAACAGGAGTTAAAGCTGGAGATAACCAAACCGTTTGTGAACAAACCTCAAGTATTCAACTGAACGGGCAGGTATTTGCGCCCGGAGGTGGTTTTTGGAGCACAACCGGAAACGGCACCTTTAGCCCGTCGGCCTCGCAGCCAGATGCTGTTTATCTTCCCGGTAAGGTTGATATGGACAATGGAAAAACCATATTAACACTTCATGCCAATAACCCTGGGCAATGCTACACAGAAGCGGATTCGTTAGTCATCAACTTTTTCCCATTGCCAATAGTTTACGCCGGCGGCACAAGGTATGTGCTGAAAGATAATACGATTGTATTACAGCCGGTTGTGAACGATAAAAATGTGAAATATCAATGGTCGCCTGATATTAATATCAGTAGTACAACGGTGAAAAATCCAACTATAACAGGGGGTGATGCCAACATAACTTATACGCTTGTAGTTACTGACAGCCTGGGATGCTCAAGCCAGGATCAGATGACTGTAATAGTATCGCCCAAAATAACAGTTCCAAATGCTTTTACACCTAATAATGACGGTGTAAATGATTTGTGGGACGTACGTGGCCTGGTGGCATATCAAAGTGCAGTGATAGATGTATTTGATAGATATGGCAGCAAAGTATTTCATTCTGTAGGCTACGGATCATCCTGGGACGGCACCTACAATGGTAAGGCCATTCCACCAGGGACCTATTATTATGTTATCGATCTTAAAGTTAACGGGCAGGTGCTTTCGGGGCCATTAACCGTCATCAGGTAGGTATTCTTATCGATAAAGAGGATAACGCTTTTAATCACAAAACTTATTGCGTAAACAAGCTATATTGTATATTTGCTGTAACTAAATATATAGTAAAAAAGCAGCCAATCATGAGTTTTGTTGCTTCCTGCCAACTTAAACGGGCGCTATTGTTTAGCCAAGAGGAGCATATCTGAAAATGAGGCTTTTGTGCCAATTGATATTTCTCGTTGT
>JABDEQ010000045.1 GCA_013286985.1 Bacteroidota bacterium
ATTAGATAAAATAAAGGCTTCTTTAAATATCACAATAACCATTAAGGGTAAAGTGGTAAATGAAAAAGGAGAGCCTTTGCAGGGTGTTACCGTAAAGGTAAAAAATGGCAGCGGTCACATGGTAATAACCAATGCAGAAGGAAAATATTCAATAGAGGCCGTAAACAGGGATGTTTTGATTTTTAGTTATATTGGATACAAATCCAAAGAAATTGAACTATCTGGCGAAACCACATTAAATGTAAGTCTCGATCCTGTTTCTTCGGGTTTAGAACAGGTGGTGGTAGTTGGATATGGAACTACTAAAAGGAAAGACCTTACGGGCTCTATATCATCTGTTGATGTTAGCGAAGTAAAGGATGTGCCTTTTACCAGTGTTGATCAGGCTTTGAGTGGCAAAGCTGCGGGCGTGCAGGTTGTACAAAGTGACGGATCTCCGGGTGGGGTAGCCAAAATCCGCATTCGCGGCGGTACCTCCATATTAGGCGGAAATGATCCGCTATATATTATTGACGGTGTACAGATAACTGTATCCAACCAATATCTTCAGGGTGCAGGCGAAGTGCCTAATCCGGTTTCAGGCAGCGATAATAACGGCGGTTCCATAAGCAGTTCATTTGCCCGTGGCTTAAATAGTCTTAGTGGTTTAAATGTTAATGACATTGAATCGATTGATATATTAAAAGATGCTTCGGCAACGGCCATTTATGGTTCAAAGGCTGCAAATGGTGTTGTTATTATTACCACAAAAAAGGGTAAGTATAATCAAAAGCCGTCTATCGAATTTAATTATTATGCCGGTTTCTCATCTCCCATAAAACAAAAATTACTGGATGCTGATCAATATAAAATGATCATGACGGAGGCCGCTCAAAATTTGAGCGATGCACAAACAAGTGCCGGCCAGCCTGTTAATGGTATTGCCTACAGTATTTTGCATACGCCAAACTTTTTAGGTACCGCCAATACCGATTGGCTTAACCTGGTATTGCGAAACGGTTTTGAACAAAATGCTGATTTTGCGGTACGTGGTGGTGGCGAAAATTCCAGGTACTATACTTCATTCTCTTACACCGGCCAGGATGGGGTAATAAAGGGCACTGATTTCACCCGTATTTCAGGTAAGGTTAATTTAGACAATAAAATTACCAGTAAGCTGCGTACAGTTACTAATCTCGACTACGGGTTTACAACAAACAACATTACTAACGGAGCTTATACGCAGGCACTACTCGCACCGCCTACACTTGCACCTTATAATGCAGATGGTTCTGTTAATAATTTTACCGGCGCTGAGCTTGGCGGCTCGGTTTCCAGTGGAATACAGAATCCGTTGTCTTTGCTTAACAACGGAGTTAACCAGGGTAAAAATGTTTCATTACTGGGTTCAATTTCACTTGAATACGATATACTGAAAGATTTAAAGTTTAAAAGTATAGTTTCAGTAAATTATAGTCAATATCATCAATTAGATTACACCCCGAGTACCGCTTTAATTGCTTCATCTTCGGGTGCGGCTTCATCAAACAATGGCATAGGCTCGGAAGGACAAACAGAATCTACCGATTTATTTTTTGAAAATACATTATCATACAATAAGCAATTCAACGCAGATAACAGGCTTGATGTGATAGCCGGTACATCATGGGAGCAGAATAAAAGCAGTTCATTTATAGCAAATGGACAATCATATCCTAACGATGTAACTTTAACAGATCTTTCGTCGGCTGCCATTACGTTACCTTCATCGGCAAGTTCATCGCAAAATGCTTTATTAAGCTATTATGCGCGTGCCAATTATTCATATAAAGACAAGTACTTATTTACTTTTACAGGTCGTTCTGATGCATCGTCCAAATTTCCGGCTGCTAATCGTACCGCACTTTTCCCGTCGGGCGGTATAGGCTGGCGCATATCGCAGGAAAATTTCCTTAAAAACGTAAGCTGGATAGACGATATAAAATTAAGGGCAAGTGCCGGATATACCGGTAGCCAGAATATTGGCGATTACCTTTACCGTACTTTATATACCCCCGCTACCTATAACGGCACCAATGCTGTAGTGCCTACACAGTTGGGCAACAATACCATCAAATGGGAATCTACCTTGCAAAAAGATGCAGGCATCGATTTCTCCTTTTTCAAATCACGCATAACGGGCGATATCGGTATCTATCAAAAGCAAACTTCGGGCCTGTTATTTAATGAAACGCTTGCGCCGAGCTCGGCTTACACCAGCGTTATTGCCAACATAGCAGATATCAGGAACAGAGGTTTGGAAATTGACCTAAGAGGAGATATAATCAGAAACCATCAGTTTACCTGGAGCAGTGAATTTAATATTTCCTTTAACCGCAGTTTAGTTTCAAACATTAACCAGGCTTTTTCTGATCCTAATGAGTCAGGTATCTACCTGGGTAATACCATTATTGAAAATGGAAAACCACTTGGTTTGTTTTATGGCGATCAATATCAAGGTATTATAAATACCCAGGCCCAGCTTACTGCTTATAAGGCTAAGTACTCATTGTCGCAGTTCATTTCTCCGTATTTAAATATTGGCGATGCTATGTATCAGCAAACGCCTTATGGTTTTCCAAACAGCAGTTTGGTTATTGGCAACGCCGAGCCTAAGTTTTTTGGCGGCTATACCAATACGCTTGTTTACAAAAACTTCTCTTTAACAAGTTTATTTAACTATTCTTATGGTGGCCAGATACTTTATTTATATAGTATTCAGAATAATAGTGTAACTAACTTATCAAATAAAGGAGTAGCCATATTAGGAAGATGGACACCGGAAAATACTTCAGCCACTATCCCACGCCTTATTTATGGGCAAAATGGTAACATCGGTACCGCAAGCAATAACATTTATAGCGGATCCTTCATTAAGTTAAAGTCTGTTACCTTATCTTATCAGTTACCTAAGTCTTTAATGGAGAAATGGCAGGTACAATCTGCTTCTATTTATATATCGGCTACCAACTTATTCACTATAACAAAGTATCCTGGTCCTGATCCTGAGGTAAGTAATGATCCCTATAGTTTGATAAGCGGCTATAGCGATGCGAGTTCTTATCCTACAGTTAAGCAATACATTTTAGGTTTTAGAATCGGGTTTTAACAAAAATTAAATAAGAAGATGAAGAAGTTAATATATATTTTACTGGCTGTGGCTTTGTTTTCGCAGTCGGCCTGTAAAAAGCAGTTGGATGCACTTCCAAAAAATGCCGAAGTAGAGGGCAATGCCATAGTTGATGAGCCAAGTGCTAATGTAGCGCTTAATGGTGTTTATTATTGTTTTGCCAATGCCAATAATATCTCAACCAATTGGAACAATAATAAAATAATGGGCTCTTTATTTGCCGGTTACATTGGGTCGGGAAACGGGGCTACTGATGATGAATCGGATATTTTTGGAAATACCGTTTACGGTACCGAATGGGGACGTTACTATACGCTGATTAATGCTGCTAATGGAGTTAACCAGGACGTACAGACACTTGCCGATAATAAATTTGCTGATGGCCGTAAAACGCAAATCCTGGCCGAAGCACGGTTTTTGAGGGCGTTTGGACATTTTAAATTGCTTAGTTATTTTGGGCAGTGGTTTGATGTAACCAGCCCATACGGCATTATTATAGAAACCCAGTTTAACACCTTAACCAACATTAACCAGCCGCGCAACACCGTAAAGGATTGCTATACATCTATTTTAAACGATCTGGATTATGCAATAGCCAATGCGGCTAGTACCAGCAGTAATGTTTATGTAAATAAATGGACCGCTATGGCGCTAAAAATGCGCGTGCTGTTAAGCAGAGCGCAAGGCGATGATTTAACCCAGGCAATAACTTTGGCTAATACTATTATCAGCGGCAGCCCTTATACACTGGAGCCTAATGAAAAGGATATTTTTTATACCAAAGGCTTAGCCAGTAATGAAGTGATACTGGGCGTTCAGCCGCAGGCTAATCAGGATCTGTATTATTCAAACTCAAGTGAAGATTTTATAGGCGCATCGGCATTTTATGAGGCAAAACCTGCTTTATATACGCTATTGCAAAATGATCCGCGTGCAAGTTGGGTAATAGGCGCTGCTGATAGTACCAATGTGGGTAGCTATTATTTTATCAAATATATTCAGCCCGCCAAAATCTCCACTCAACTTTCAGAAGTAGCATACGCATTCCGACTTTCAGAAGTGTACCTGATGCTGGCCGAAGCAACTGTACGCTCGGGCGGGGATTTAAATGCCGCAAAAACCACCTTAAAAACGGTAATGAGTAAAGCTGGCGTAACTGATTTTACCGCAGTTAATGCGGCTGCTACAGCTAATGATGTAGCCATACAAATATATTATGAATATGCCCGAAACTTTGTGGGCGAGGATGGTATAGAGTGGATGGCATTATTGCGCTTGCCTTTGGCAACAGTTGAGCAATTAAGGCCAACTATAACAAGTAATGTGCAATATATTTTGCCAATTCCACACGCTGAATTTATAAGTAATCCAAATATTGGACCCCAAAACCCCGGCTATAGTAAATAGTAAATAGATCAGTTTTCCAATTCAGGGCTGCCTGTTGCAGGTCATTAATGCGTTGAGCCTGCAAGGCAGTTCCTGTTTTTAACTTATTTATTCTGAATATAAATAGCTGTAATTCAAATAATAATGAAATTTAAGATTTTAATTTTTGCTTCGCTGCTGCCCTTTTTTGCTGCAGCACAAGCACCAAATTTTACCATATCTGGTAAAATTGGCAATCTGGATAGACCTGCCATGGTTTACCTCGATTATACAAATAATGTGACAGGTGGTGAAGATTCTACATTGCTGGTTAACGGAACCTTTAGTTTCTCAGGGCATACCGATGGCATTTCTACCGCCCGGTTGTCATTGGGTCATAACGGTGAAGGAAAGCGCCTGTCTATTTACAAAGGTGGCGATAATATTTATTTCTATTTCGCAGCCGAAAAAATGACTATTGGCTCAAAAGACTCATTAATAAACGCCGAAGTAAAGGGATCAAAAGTTTATGACGAATACACTGCTTATAATAAAACAATTGGTGGCTCCATTATGGAACTTGACAGAATGGCCAATAATGAACTAAGCAGCGGAACTCCCCAGCAGCAGAAAGATACCAACTTCTTTAAATCGGTTGATGCCCGGTTCCGTAAAAGGGTGGCCCAAAGAAGAGAAAAGCAAATTCAGTTTGCAAAGGATAACCCCGATTCATTTTTTGCATTGGTGGCTTTAACAGATGCGGCAGGCTCTAAAATGGATGTTGCAAAAATTGAACCTATTTATAATGCCATTACTGAAAATATACGTGCAACAGGTTTGGGTAAAAACATGGCAAAACGGATACAGGCGGCACACGCCATAGTAGTGGGCGATCTGGCGCCTTCATTTACATTAAACGATGTTAACGGTAAACCCATATCTCTTGCTGATTTAAAAGGTAAGGTAGTACTAATTGATTTTTGGGCAAGCTGGTGCGAGCCCTGCCGTGCCGAAAGCCCTAATCTTAAAACACAATACGAACTGTATAAAAACAAGGGTTTTGAAATACTTTCCATATCAGTTGATACCGATAGAAAGAGCTGGTTAAAAGCCATTGCCGATGATGGCTTACCATGGTTGCAGGCATCTGACTTGAAAGGGTTTAACAGCGAGACCGTGAAGTTGTATGGAATAGGAGGGGTGCCTTCCTTTTTTTTGATTGACCGCGATGGAAAAATTATTGCCAATGCTAACATACAAGGCGCGCCGCTTAACCAAAGGCTGGCAGAAATGTTTAAAAATTAATTGATAGTACAGGATAAGGCAGGTTAATACAACCTGTTTAAGAACTAATGTTATGAAAAAAACTATTCTGTTATTGCTTGTCATGATTTCGGCGATAGCTGTAACATCGGCATCAGCATTTAATGGCCCGGCTGCAAAAATTGCTTTAAAAATTCTGTATGTAGGATACGATCCGCAAAAACCGATGCCCGCTAAACTGGTGTGGTATATGCCGTCAGAAAAACGTTACACCGAGTTTTATAAAACACGGATGCCTGCCTTTAAAAGCTTTTTAGAGCAAAATTTTACTGAAGTAAAAACGGTTGACGGCAGGGATTACAACGTAAAGATGTCTGACGATGTTGATGTTACTATTTTTGATGCCTACCCCGTTAACCTACCGGCGGATTTTAACCGGCCAGCCATTTTAATGGCGGCTGCAGCTCCTGATATTGGAATGCCAATAGGTTTAAAATTTGATTGGTATTGCCAGTGCCTTGAAAGCGACGCCCTGAATATTAAAACCGGGCACGAAATATTTAATACACCCAACAAGGTTAATTTAACCATGGTAACCTGGCCAACCCCCGGCGGTTTTTTCAATGGTTTTCAGGGTGCTAAAACGCCTAAAACTATGCCGATGTGGCGGGTAATGACGGTGGACGGCCTTGACGAAAAAAATCCGTATCTGATTGGTATGGTTGCCCATGGAGAAGGTTTTGACGACTCGCCCGATGCCGAAGTTATTTCGGGAGGAGTATGCCTTAAAAATGCAGAAGCAGTGGCGCTGGGACGCCATGGAAATTATTTTATGTGGGGCTTTGCCGCCTCGCCCGATTTTATGACTGACGAAGCCAACCAGGTTTTTGTAAATACTATCTGTTACATTAAAAAGTTTGACAGAAAATCGCCCATCGTTAAAAAAATTCAACAGGCAACCAGGGAAGAAATTGATGAGAACATTTATCGCGCTGATGAAGATCTGTATCAAAAATCAATTATAGCGAGAAAAGAGGGGAACGAACGGCTAAAAAAAATGCAGCAGGAATTAAGGGATAAAAAAGCAGCGGGCGAGGATATTGGCAAAGGCAATGAAATGTTTTTGAAAATGCCTTTAACAAACGATGTACAAAGCTTTGAAGACTACTTAAAAGATTGGGAAGGTGCTGATCTGTTTAAGCAATTCGGAACTGATGCCAAATTATATCGCGCCTATTTCAGAGATAACTATGAATATTTTTATCCATCCGGATTTCAGAGCCTGCAGTTAGATACTGATGCCCGTAAGCTGGGAATTTCAAACAGAAGCCCTTTGATGCTCGAAAAATGTATCAGTATGCTTGAAAAAGACGAAAATGACCAGTTGGCTCGCCGGCTTTTAACACGCTATACTAACGAAAAATTTATTACGTCGGCGCAATGGCGAAACTGGTATGAAACGAACAAGGGCAAACTCTTTTATACCGAAGCAGGCGGTTTTAAATTTATGGTAAATACTTATGGTTCAGTAGTAAAATCTGCTGAGTCATCTGCTGCCGTATCATCCTCTGAAAAAGCCGATGGGCCAACTCTCGCTGATCCTGTTAGTGTTACGGCCCGGTTAGTTTACGACGATGATAATAAAAACTCAACCGTGATTATTGAAGCAGATATTTTAAAAGGCTGGCACATTTACGCCTATCTGCCTAAAGATAGTCCATATATACTAACAGAAACTTTGCTCGAATTGCCTGACGGTGCCAAAAGCAGCAATAACGGATGGGAAAGTTCTGCGGCGGTGCCTTTTCCTAACAGCGATAATATGTTTGTTTATGAAGACAAGGTTACTTTTAAAATAAAGGTAAATATGACCAATGTTAAGCCCGGATCTGTCATCAATTGCGGACTATACTATCAAACCTGCAATGATAAAAAATGCTTGCAACCACAAAAAAAGGTAATTGTGCTAAAAGTATAACATCTCAATAACCACTCCTATACTATTAAAAAAATCACCGGCGACGGCGGCCATTTTGAAGGATGCCTTACTGTCGTTATGGAATTTATTGCCCATAATTTAAGTATAAAAAAATAACAGATTAATAAAAACTAATGAAAAAAAACTTAATAAACGCCCTCGGATTGCTTGTGTTGAGCGTTCCATTTGCCGTTTTTGCTCAACAGCCCAGGCTGGTAGAAACGGTTAATAAAAAAGGTGATGAACTGATAATACCCTATCAAAAATATGTTTTATCTAACGGGCTCACGGTTATACTAACAGAAGATCATTCGGACCCGATTGCGCATGTAGACGTAACGTACCACGTAGGATCGGCCCGTGAGGAAATCGGTAAATCGGGTTTTGCGCATTTTTTTGAACACATGATGTTTGAAGGATCAGACCATGTTAAAAGTGGCGATCATTTTAAAACGGTTAATTCAGTAGGCGGAACATTGAACGGTTCAACTACGCTCGACAGGACTAATTATTTTGAAACTGTACCGAGTAATCAACTGGAAAAAATGCTTTGGCTGGAATCAGACAGGATGGGCTTTTTAATGGATGCAGTTACACAAAAGAAGTTTGAGATACAACGTTCAACAGTGAAAAATGAGCGTGGGCAAAATTACGATAACCGGCCTTATGGCCTGGTAGGCGAAGCGGCATCAAAAGCATTATATCCTTATGGTCACCCGTATTCATGGTTAACCATCGGTTATATTGAAGATTTGAATAAAGTTGATGTTAACGATTTGAAGCGGTTTTTTCTTCGTTGGTATGGCCCTAACAATGCTACATTAACCATTGGCGGTGATATCAATGCAGCGCAAACGCTGGCCTGGGTTGAAAAGTATTTTGGTTCGATACCACGAGGGCCTGAGGTTGCAAATGTTATATTACCAGCTCCCGTATTAACTGCCGACAGATATGTATCATACACTGATAATTATGCAAAGCTGCCTTTGCTTTTTATTGATTATCCGGGTGTTAAAATGTATGGCAAGGATCAGGCTGCACTGGACGCACTTTCGCTGATTATAGGACAAGGTAAAAATTCAATTTTTTATAAAAACTTTATAAAAAGCCGTAAAGCTGCCCAGGCGATGATGTATTCTACAAATTCTGAACTTGCCGGCGATATCGCTATCGAAGTAATGCCTTTTCCGGGTCAAAGCCTGGCAGATATGAAAAAACTGGTAGACGATTCTTTTAACGAGTTCGAAAAAAATGGAGTTACAGACGATGACCTTGCTCGTTTTAAAGGAAGTGCCGAGGCTGATTTTATTGATGCTTTAGCCAGCGTTTCAGGAAAAGTAAGTGAACTGGCTGCCTCACAAACATTTACCGGTAACCCCAATCAAATTGGGCGCGAACTGGATGATATCCGCAAGGTTACCAAAGCTGATGTGATGCGCGTATACGAACAATACATTAAAGGCAAGGCAGCTGTAATGCTGAGCGTATTACCGCAGGGCAGCAATTTACAGCCTTTAGCCCCTGATAATTATCAGGTTGAACAAAAAAATTATAAAGCACCTGATTATGGTTACGATAAGCTAACTTATCATAAGGCAAAAGATAACTTTGACCGCAATATACAACCCCCAAACGGTCCCAATCCGGTTGTTAAAGTGCCGCCTTTTTGGACAACGAAGACAGCTAACGGCATTAAAATGATAGGAAATTACAACAATGAAATTCCATCTGTTGCTATATCGGTAAAAATTAAAGGCGGTGGCTTGCTGGCAGCCGTCGATCCATCAAAGGCAGGTCTACCGCTTATGGTAGGTCAAATGCTAAACGAGGAAACGCAAAAGCACACAGCCGAGCAGATCAATTCGATGCTTGAGAAAATAGGTAGCAAAATATTTGTGTATACTTCTGCCGATGAAACCGTTTTCTATGTATCATCCCTTACCCAAAATCTGGATCAAACATTGTCCATTTTGCAGGAACGTTTGTTAAGTCCTCAATTTACCCAGGAAGCATTTGACCGTGTAAAAAAGCAGGACATGCAAACCTTGCAGATCGTTAAAACCCAGCCCCCTAATGTGGCGAACAGTGTATACAATAAAATACTATATGGTAAAGATAATATCCGTACTTATGGTCTGTCAGGCAATGAGCAAACGCTCACTAATGTTACTTTAGCTGATGTACAAGCTTATTATAACAACTACTTTTCACCGCAACTTACATCAGTAGTAGTTGTGGGGGATGTTACAGAAGCTGCCATTAAAAATAAGCTATCTTTCTTAAATGACTGGAAAGAAAAGAAAGTTGATGTTCCGGCGGCAGCATCAACAGGCACGGCAACTGATGGAACTAAAATTTATCTGGTAGATATTCCGCATGCAGCGCAATCAGAAATAAGGGTTGGGTATTTAACGGGCTTAAATTTTGATGCAACAGGAACTTATTACCGTTTGGGTTTGGTAAACTATACGCTGGGCGGAAGCTTTGATAGTCATTTAAATATGGATTTGCGTGAGGATAAAGGGTGGACGTATGGTGCTAATTCTGGCTTTGCTTCCGGTAATTATGGTGGTAGTTTCACCGCATCGGCAGGGGTGCGTGCATCAGCAACTGATAGTGCTGTTGTTGAGTTTGTTAAAGATATTAAAGCCTACTCACAAAACGGAATTACACCAGCCGAACTGGCATTTACCAAAAGCTCGATAGGACAAAGCGATGCACGTAAATACGAAACGAACGATCAGAAAGCAGCCTTTTTGGGCCGAATGCAGCAATATGATCTGAATGCAGATTTTGTTGACGAGCAGAATAAAATATTGGCCGGTATAACTCAAAATGAGATCAACGAACTGGCCAAAAAATATCTGGATGTAAGTCGTATGGCGATATTAGTTGTAGGCGACAAGGAAACTATTATGCCTGGCTTGCAGAAATTGGGATACCAGATTGTTGAATTGGACGCCGATGGAAATACCAAATAATTACTATACGCTAAATCAGGTCTTTGGGCTATTCCTCTTTGCCTCGAAATGAAATGTGAAGTTTAGCTTAAAACAAAAAACCATCTTTAATATATTAAAGATGGTTTTTTGTTTTGACGAGGCGATTACCCGCAGGATTGTAGTTTTTTAAGATTTCAGCCATTGATAATATAAAGTCCACCAAATTATGGCAATTAATTTGGTGGACTTTAATCTATTTAGATATTGAATTATTGTAAGGTTCAGCAATTAGCCTGAAACTATCGTTTTTCAATAAGCCATTAGCAAATTCTATACTAACAG
This sequence comes from Bacteroidota bacterium, assembly GCA_013286985.1. The sequence continues at coordinate 11,039 of JABDEQ010000045.1, forward strand.
TTTTGGTTTCACCCGGCAATAGCGAGAAGTAATTATCATTCATGATGGCCGGCAAAATTTGCTCTCCGGTTGATGCCTTTATGGGTTGTACCCGTACGCCGAACGCAACTGCTTTTGATGAAGCTAGGTTCGTAATTTCGGCATTGATCTGGTATTTACCATCCTGCTCAACGGTTTTATAAGTGACTTTTAAATTCACTTTTGGTAATGTGTTTAGTGCACTATAATCTTTACGTTTGTTGCCTCTCCAGTAAAAATTATCGGAGATTAGTTTACCTTCTTTATCGGTCAGTCTTAATTTAATAAAATGTACTGCTGATAAACCCGGGCTGGCAACATCACCTTTATACACCTCAAAATTATATAATGAATAGCCCCAGTAGGTGGCACGCGCTATGCCCAGCATGCGCACATACCTGGCCGTTACTTCAGGGAACAGGATTGTTTGGGTTCCTTGCCTGCCTTCGTCTGTAGTGTAAACATCGTGCCAATGAATTGCATCAGTTGATACCTGGATTTTAAACGATTGGGCATATGCATCCTGCCAGTTAAGTCCCACGCCATTCACCACTTCATCTTTGCCCAGGTCTACGTAGATCCATTCGTTGTCATTATGTCCACTGGCCCAGCGCGTGCCCTCATTCCCATCATTAACAAGGTTTGCCGGCTGGCCGTTTTCAGATGATGAGGCGTATACTTGTTTATTTAGGGCGAGATTAATTTTATCAGGACTAAATTTAAGCGTAAAAACATTCGCAGCACTATTTGCCGGCGCGTTAGCAATAGCTGTTTCGCTATATTCCTTAACCAGCTGACCGTCGAGATTATACACATCCGCTTTTGCGGTAAGCCCTTCGACAGAAGTACCAGTAGTGTTGATGATTTTTATGGCATTGCTGACCGGGTTCCATTGAATGTGTAAAGGTTCACAAGCTTTTTTGGCTCCCCAGAATGCACCGGTTAAATCATAATAATAATCATAGGTTTGCCATACCATTGACGGGTAAGCCGATTGGCTCATCCAGGTCATCAATCCCGATGCATCTTCGCCCATTGCGTCCTGCCATCCTTCAAACATGGCCTTATTGGTTTCAATGTTTACAAACTGCGCCTTACGGCAATAGTCTTCAATACCAGTAGCCTTGCCATAAGAATTCACACTTTCATCATATTGATCAGGTCCGGCATTAAATGCTAAAGGCCCAAAAAAGTGTTGGTTCCACATTTCATTTCGGGGCCACCATTTATCCTCAGGCATAAATTTTTTAAAGCTTTCGAAATTGGTGAAAACGGCTGTACCTAACTCAGTACGCAGCCCCCAACCTTTGTTGCCCCCCAAACCCGTTGGGTAAGCGGTAAAATAGTAGCGTGGATCTTTACTTGCCCATGGGCCACTGCCTGTCAGATTTTCGGCGTGTGAATTAGGCTGATAATAACGTTCATTGCCATCAAACGTAGCAATGTCTGCTTTTAACCAGTCGCTTAAAGGTGGCTCCGGCCAACCCTCATTATCTGCACACCATACCGCTATGGCAGGGTGATTCCTGAACCGCCTGATCTTTTCGACAGCATTAGCATTAAAGACATTGATATCGGCAGGTAGGTTAGGGTTCGCATTCAGCCAGAAATCATCCCATATCATGATACCATATTTATCACAGGCATCATAAAACTCTTCATCAGTGGTTGATCCGATCCAATTACGAATCATATTAAAATTCATTTCTTTATGCAGCCTTACCTTGGTATCATATTCTGTACCGTGGCAACGCAGCATATACTCAGACATGCCCCAGTCACCGCCTTTTATAAAAACTTTAACACCATTGATTGTCAAATGCAAAACGTGTCCAAGGGTATCATAACTGTATCGCTTTATGCCAAACTTTATATTTTGAACATCGGAAACTTCGTTACCAACAACAAGGCTAAGCTTACAATTATAAAGATTAGGGTCGCCGTAACCATTGGGCCACCAAAGTTTAGGACTGTTGATCATCAATTGCGAAAAGTCTCTTTTATCTAATTTAACCGTAGTTTGGCCATTAGCATCAACACGAACCTGCTGAGAAAACTCAATGTTACCCGGTGTGATCAAGCCTTTAAGGGTGGCAATTTGCTGGCGCGAGGAATTGTTTTTAAGCTCCATTGCAATAGACAGGTCCGCTTTTGCATTGGTTGGCAGGCTTGCCCTGATCCAGGGATCTTGCAGGGTTACATCGCCGGTATTGCTCAGATATACCTTATCGGTAATCCCGGAATTAAGGCCGGGCACATAAGGCATCCAGTCCCATCCGGCGCTGGATACATAATTAGGGCTCCCTACATTCGCCAATGGTTGTTTTGGTATGTAGACTAATACGGCCAGAACATTTTCTGCATCTTTTTTTATGAGCTGACTAATATTAAATTGTCCGCGCTGCATAAAGCCATCAAGGCTACCGAGCAGTGTTCCATTTAAATAAATATCCGCTTTACGGTTAATGCCCTTGAAGTTTAGCCAGATATTCTTTTTTGAATAGCCAGCCGGTATTTTAAATTCGGTGCGATACCAGAAATTCCGGTCATATTTAGCTTTATCCACTTTGTAGATGTTGTCACCAAAGTTGGGGTCTTTTTCCAAACCCGCAGCGACATAAGAGGAAAAGACTGTTCCCGGTACAATAGCTGTAACCCAGTTTTCTGTACTAAATCCACCGGAGCCAATTTTATCTACAACAAGATTAACGTCTGCCTCTGGTTTTATTTTCCATATCTGGGTAGGCGAATTATTTAAATAAACTACATCAGTCTGCGCCATAGCCGGGCATGCAAATGCTGAACTTATGATTAAAAGGGGAACAGTTTTGAGAAAGGATATAAATTTTTGGTGCATATACAATTTGAAATAGACAGATAAATTAAAAGTGGCATTATATAGCCGCATGATTAAAACGTATGGTATCATTTTACTTCGTTTAGCTGAACAACTACACTTGTTCTATCGCTGTTTACTACAGGGTTAAATCCAATCTTCATTAAAAAATCGCCGGAATAAATTTTTGTATTTTCAGATGCTTGTGTTGTGCCCGGATATAAGTTGATCTCTTTGAGCTGGTAGCGTTTTTGTGGGTCTAATCCTTTTAAAAGAAGGGGCAATTTACTTCCGGCACCATATCTGTAATTCACCAGGTAATTAAACACGACCGCAGATGATTTGGCAGCGTCTACATACATCATAGAGGCGACATTATCTTTTCGGGGATCGGATAGGCGATACTGATCGCCCTGGAAAATAACCGGTTTGAGGGTGTCATAAAGTTTAACAGCATCCTGGCAAAAGAGCAGGTCATTTTCGCTTAGTTTGTTCACTACAATATCAAAGCCCATTCTGCCCATCATGGCTACATCAACACGGAATTTTAAGGGCTCTTTCCCCCAGTCTGTCACATGGTTGGCACTGGCGATAGCGGGGTAGAAATAGGAGTATTCCCATTGCATAAATATCCGCTCCAATGGGTCTGTATTATCACTTGGCCAATATTCTGTGAAATACTTCAATGCGCCATAGTCAACCCGGCCGCCACCACCAGAACATAGCATCATGGGTACTGCGGGGTATTTTGCACGAATCCTTTCTAATACTTTATACAGCCCATTTACATAATCTACATAAAATTGTGATTGATCCTTTTTTAGGTAAGATGAATAGGCATTATAGATCACCGCATTGCAATCCCATTTGATAAACGCCAGACCGGGGCTTTTGATAAATAAAGAATCTACGATTTTATAAACAAAATCTTGTACAGCAGGATTAGCCAGGTCGAGCACAAGCTGGTTCCTGAAATAATATTCATCCCGTTTCGGTTGTTTTACCACCCAATCAGGATGCTTAAAATAAAGCTCGCTCTTTGGGCTCACCATTTCAGGCTCAATCCAGACACCGAATTTTACCCCATCGTTCTTTGCCTCTTTTACCAGTGAAGCGATTCCGTTTGGTAGCTTTTTACGATTCTCCTGCCAGTCGCCAAGGCCCGCATGGTCATCATTACGGGGGTACTTATTGCCAAACCAGCCGTCATCCAATAAGAAAAGGTCAACGCCAAGCTTTTTGGTGTCTTTTAAGAGCCCGCTTAGCTTATCTTCATTAAAATCGAAATAGGTTGATTCCCAGTTATTCAATAAGGTGTATCTTGATCCTTTACCGTCTGGTATTTTATAATCACGGGCCCAGCGCTGTAATTTTCTGCTGGCATCACCCTTACCCTTATCCGAAAAGGTATATAGAAACGCAGGTGTTATAAAATCTTCCCCCGGTTTGAGTTCATAGGGCGATGCATAATTATTAATACCTGCAATGATCCTTAAGTTATCCTGGGGATCAACCTCAAGGTCTATCTTAAAATTACCGCTCCATTCCAACGAACCATATAAAACGCTTCCTTCGTCTTCTGTTGCCGGCTTATCTAGGGATATCATAAAAGAGGAAGGCTCAAATAAGTTGGCCCGGGTGCCCAGCTTTGAATCAATGGTTTTTATACCATGCGTTAATTCACTTTCTTCCGGCTGCATTTCTTTGACCCAGTCGCCATGATATTGCCTTAACCAATAGCTTCCCGCTCTTAGATACAGGTTAGCAGATGCATATTTGTCCAAAATGACATTGCCTTTTTCCTGGTGATGAATAACACTCCATTGCTCTATTACATCCTCCTGATAATATAATTTGTAATATAAGGTGACTTCGAAAGAGTAAACCGGATCTTTTAGTTTTATGCTTAACAGGGAAATATCATCACTGACTTTTGTGAATTGATGGCTGATGTACCTTAAGTCAAGTGATTTATTGCCATCATTGTGGGTTACTGAAATTGCAGGCTCCGCCAGGTTTCTTGATCCGGAGGGCGTATAGGCTGAAGCAAGTAAGCCCGTGTAATCTGCCGGATTTTTGTATAGATCAGCAGCCTTTTCATATTCGTTAACGTTTGCCAGCTTTTTTCCAAAATAAACCGTGTTCAGCTCGCCAGCTTTATCAGATTGGAGTAAAAGGGCATTATGAGCAGTTTCTACCGGGATAATTACCTGGGCAGATACAAGACTATCGACCGAGCCAATCAGGCAAATAACAGTAAGTGCTGACTTTATAATTTTAGATGCTTTCATTTTGGGTTTGCATTAATTTTAAGCCTGTTTAAGGATTGTTCAGTCATTTCCAAGTGTATTTTACTCCCTTGATGACTGATATCAAATTTCAATACTTTGTCGAAATAATCTTTGGCCTTATCAAATTCCTCCAATCCGAGGTGCCCCAAACCTTGCATAAAACAAGTATGAACCCGGTTGCGCAGATTAAGGTTGTCGTCAAAGATCAATAAGTCAGGTAGCGAAACTGCGAAATAGTCAATTTTCATCTCATCATCAGCGTGTTTTTGGCCATAATCAATTAATTTATTAAAGATGGAACGCGCATGCGCTTCATTACCTAATTTCATATGTGCCAGGCCCTGGTAGAAAATCTTATCCGGCTGCTGATCATTATAAAAAATAGCAGCAGAAGGTTCATCAAGGCCAATGGTCGCTTTTAAAAAATATTGGTTAGCCTGATCAATTTGGTTTAAACCGGTGTAGGCGCAGCCAATCCAGTAAAAAATATCATTTTCCTGTGCGCCATAGAGCTTGCCTTCGCCTAAGTTATGCGGATAGCTTTGGGCCATAGCCAGATAGCTGATGGCCTTTTCATAGTGATCTTGTTCGATGCATTTTCGCGCAAGTTGAACCAGGCTCAATATGTATTGCCCCGAGACTTTACCTTCCCCGCCTTCCCAGGGATGGAATTGTCTGCTCTCCAATAATTCCAACGCAGTTTCATAGGCGCCCGAAAAATTAAATAAGCTAACCCGTTCCAAATAAAGATCATCCCGCTGGATAACAACCGGCAGATAATCGTTTAAAAATTTTAATCTGATTCCGGGTTCCCTGTTCAGACGTTTGTATAGCTGATCCAGTTCCATTAACACACGGGCATCCGATGGATCGAATGAAAATGCCTTTTCGAAATAGTTCAGCGCTTTTTCAGCATTCTTCTCTTTATTGAAATAAGCAATTCCCAAATTTCGCAATACAGTCGGGAAAGTCTTATCTAAATTAACAGCTTGCTCCCAGCAGTTAATCGCATCCGCATATTGCCGCTTATCATAAAAAAGGTTGCCGAGGTAATAGGGCGCTTTCGGATCCGCTGGATTAAGTTTGGACGCCAGCTGTAGTATCCCTATTTCTTCAAGCCGGTTGGGGAAACAAAGAAAGGGATTTGCTGCCGCGGCTTTTGCAAACCATTTACTTGCCTCGTGTTCGTCCCCGGCTTTGTAACAGAACCATCCTAAACTATAAAACACCATAGGATTATTATTTTCATTATTGATGGCAAGCTGTAGTAATTGTCCTGCTTCTTCATACAAACCCGCCGCCGCATAATCCAGTGCATACTCCATCAAATTCCGCTCATCCTTCCTTGATAGCAGCAGCAATTGCTTTTGCAGCAATTCCGCTGTGTCATAGTTGCCGGTTACCCGGCTAAGCAATACCTTTTCAAAAATCAATCCTAAATTAAAACGGTCAAGGTTTAATGCCTCATCAGCAACCTGTAGGGCGAGACCGGTTTGTTTGAGTTTACGGTAAGCAGCCACTTTTATAACATAAGCTTTGCTGTTGTTTCTGTTGCTGTTTAAAGCTTCATCAATATGATCAAGCGCCAGTGTGTAATTTTCTCTGTTCATATCAATTTGTGCAATTGACATAAAGCTGCCATCCTTCCATGCATTGCTCCAGGTAGCCTTATAGAAAGCCTCGTAAGCTTCATCCGGTCGCTCTAAAAACAGCAGGCACAAACCTAAATTATAATAGGGTTCGCTATCATAGGGATTAGGATTCCGCCGGGTGCTTGTTTCAATTGCCCTTTTCAGGAACGTTTCGCTTTTGGCAAATTGCCCTTTCCGTAAATGCCATTTTCCCAACGCATTGTTGTTACGGATATCGGTTGGATCACGCCTGAGGGCCTCTTCGTAATAATCGACCGGATTGTAAGTAGCATGCCGGTATTGTTCCAGGTGCTGCCCGGTTAAAAATAATTGCTCATTGGTTTTAACGTCTTTGGGCGGCAGTGCAGGTTTGGCTGCTTCCGGTAAATTATTATTCTTGTTTTTTGAAGGCTCGTAACGCAAAAGCTCAATACCATTCTGTGCTTTGATAATAGTCAGCAGTCGCTTTTCATCAAGTTCTTTATCAGTGGTTATACTTTTTATAAAAACAGACTCCGGGGATGCTGAGATGATTTCTTCAAGGATTACCTGATCTTCGTATAATAAATTTACGGTTATATTGTTTTGTACCGATGTGGCATAGACTTTTACTTGTATTTCCTTTGAAACCACATCTACCGCCAGCAAGATATCTTTGCTTGCATTTTTCACAACCCCAAGTTCCTGGTAAGGCATAAAGTATTGTGTAAATGATTTTTGTTCATAAGGCATCAGCCAGCTAAAGTCAGGCTGGTTATCCGTAAACACACCAGTCATCAGTTCTATATATGGGCCATCCTCATCGGTAAGGTTTCTGTCCCATGCTTGCCCAAAATCACTGTGTCCCCAGGTCCATTGTTTTTTACCCGGTGAAACGTGATGGTCCGCCACATGCAATAGGCCCGCTTTTGTATCATGCTCGTATCCGCCAACAAAGTCATAGTCCGAATTGATAGCCATGTAGGATGTAGGTACCGGGATGTTTTTATACATGGAGATATCAGTTCCGGGAGCATAATTAACCTTATAATAGGTGCCTGTAGCTATTGGGAAATCGGATACATCACGCTTGCCATGGTCAAACACTGCATTTACATCAGGCGGGAAGACCGACTGGTAATAGTCATTTACTTTTACTGCCGGATTGGCCCACCACAAAAAAGTTTGCGGCAAGCTGGAACGATTGTATAGTTTCGCTTTAATTTCGATATAGGCCTTATCGGGGTGCAAAGTAAAACCAATCATCCCTTTGGTATGAAACATGCGTTCCACTTCGTTTACCCATACTGTTTTGCTGCCATCAGTATTTTCAGACAGATCAAAATCTACCGGTTCAAAGGTGCTTGGCCTATGGTGCTGCGGCCAGTTAAATTCGATGCCTCCTGAGATCCACGGGCCGGTTAATCCTACCAGCGCCGGTTTAATAACCTGGTTATAGTATATAAAATGCCGCTGCTTTATTTTGTCATAAGCCATTTGTATCCTGCCCCCTAGTTCAGGAAGGATCATGACTTTGAGGTATTTGTTTTCCAGAAACAGCCCGGTATATACTTTATCGTGTATTTGGTCTTCAATTTTTTCAATTACCGGGTTAGGATATACTACGCCGCTGCTGCCCTGGTAAACCCGCTTCTCAAAAAACATCGGGTTTTTATCTGGCTTACCGGTTCCATAGGTTGGTATAACAACTTTTTCCTGCCAGACGGCTACTGTTAAATCACTCATAGATATAATATTAATTAATGTCTTATCAAATTTTGTTCAAGCTCTTCTAATGTTTGTCCTTTGGTTTCTTTTACCTTACTTTTTACAAATAGGAAGCCCAAAAAGCAGATGCCGGCATACAAGTAAAAAGGACCGAAAGCTCCCAATTTTTTAGCCAGTATAGGGAAAGTAAAAACCAGTATAAAATAGGCTCCCCATAAAGATATGATGGCCACGGACGAAGCCGCACTGCGAATATTGTTTGGAAATATCTCTGAAATAAGCACCCAGGTGACCGGGGCAAGTGAAATGGCATATGTGCTGATGGCTAAAAGAACAAATACGGAAACCCAGCCTGCAGAGAAATGATTTTGCAAAAGGAAAGCCAGTATAATGTATAAAACGGACAAGCCAAGGGAGCCTGCCAGCATTAATGGCCGCCGCCCCAGTTTATCCACCTGCCACATGGCCAGTAAGGTAAACACCAGGTTAACAATGCCAATGGCAACCGTTTCAAAAAGCTGCCTGTTTAAGTTGGCGCCAACCGATTCAAATATGGTGGAGGTGTAATTAAAGACCACATTGATACCGCACAGCTGTTGAAATACGGCCAGCACAATCCCAACTATAACAGCGGGCCTGATACTTTTTTCAAAAACGGCTTTATATGATTTCGCCTTGGGACCAGTTAATGATTTTTCGATAGCAGTTACGGTTTGTTTTACAAACTCGGCCGATCCGATCTTATTTAAAACCAGTTTTGCTTTTTCAGCGTAGCCGGCCTTAATGAGCCATCTTGGGCTCTCAGGTAACCAGATAACACCTATCAGAAATAATAAAGAGGGTATAGCGCCTAATCCAAACATCCACCGCCAGGCATTTATGCCCGTATCTGCAATAAAATAGTTAACCAGGTTAGTTATCAGTATACCGATTACTACTGTTAGCTGGTTGATCGCCACATTACGGCCACGGACCTCAGCCGGGGAAATTTCGGCAATATACATTGGGCAAAGCATGGATGCCATACCAACACCGATTCCGGCGGCAAAACGCATGATCACAAAAAAGGTTAACGTTTTGGCAAAGGCGATAGTAACAGATGATAAGGCAAAAATAACGGCAGCTGTCATCAGACCAGGCTTCCTGCCGTACCTGTCAGCTATTTTTCCGGCTATCAGGCACCCCGCAATACAGCCCAAAGCCAGTGATCCGGTTAAGAAGCCTTCCCACCATGCATCCAGCATAAATTGTGTCCGTAAGAAAGGTAAAGCACCGGAAATAACCGCGAAGTCGAAACCGAAAAGGTATCCGCCCAATGCGGAGATAAAAGAGATGCCAATGATGTACCGGTTATTGAAAGTTTTTGATACTTGCATTTTAAATGTATTAATTTGGGGTGTTATTTACCAGTGTAAATTCATAAATAATTTGTTGATCATAGCGCTCTCCCGCCATTAAAATTGCCGGAGGGAACGATGTTTGATTAGGTGCGTCCGGATAAAACTGGCACTCAAGGCATAAACCGTCAAAGGGGCGGTACCGTGCCGATGCTCTTCCGTGGTAAATGCTTTTAAGGTAGTCTCCCGTATAAAATATTAGTCCCGGGTATGAAGTGTATACATTGAGTATTCTGCCCGTTTGCTGATGATCTAAAGTAGCGGCCAGTTTAAGCTGATCAGCGCCTGGCTTTTGCATTTTATTAAGGATGTAATATTGATTAAACCCTGTTGTCTCCCCTTTAATTTTATCTGCTATCCGATCGTTAATAAAAGATTGTTCACCCGCTTCCAGGATCTTTCCGGTAGGCAAATGTTCTTTATTTGTTTCCAGTACCTTTCCGGCACAAAGGGTAAGCCGGTGATTGAGAATACTTTCTTTTTCACCTGAAAGGTTGAAATAAGCATGGTTGGTAAAATTTGCAATAGTCTCTTTATCGCAAAGTGCCTCATAGCGGATCTTAAGTTGATTGTTTACTGTCCATTGGTAAATTATGTTCAGTTTAAGACTTCCCGGGTAGCCCCCGTCACCGTCTTCACTAAAAAGTGAAAATATTAAAGTATCCTGATT
>JABDEQ010000046.1 GCA_013286985.1 Bacteroidota bacterium
CACTATATGAAAAATTTAATTTTGAGAAAGTGGGATCTGAATTTGAAGAGGCCGGTATCAGGCATTATAAAATGATAAGGAAATAGCAATTACACGAATACCTTGTCCGAGTAATTGATGGCCTCCTGTAATTTACCAAAATTGAGCGTTATAGGCTCGTTTCGCGATTGCAGGTAGCCAATAAGCTTTTCGGTTGCGATGTTGCCTGTAAGTACATCTGCGGCCATAGGGCAGCCTCCGTATCCCTTTAGTGCAGTATCAAACCAACGACAACCAATTTTATAAGCTGCTTCAATTTTTTCCTGCCATTGATGTGGTGTGGAATGTAAATGAAGGCCGAATGGATTGTTTTTAAATTCATACAACTTTTCCATCACCCTGGTTATTTGTTGCGGTGTAGCTGCGCCAATGGTATCGGCTACATAAATATTCTTAATCCCGGTTGCAATGAGTTTATCTGCCCAGTTTAACAAAATATCCGTATTCCATTCATCTCCGTAAGGATTGCCAAAACCCATGGATAAATAAACTCTCAAAGTTTTGTGCTTTTGCTCACATAATTCATAAATATCCTTAACTGTATTGAAAGCTTTAGCGATATCTGAATTAGCATTCCGTTGCTGAAAAGTTTCGGAAATGGAGAATGGAAAACCCAGGTAAGTTATTTCTTCGTGCTGTGAGGCCTCTTCTGCACCCCTGTAATTAGCTATAATGGCAAGCAGTTTTGATTTGGAACTACTCAGATCCAGCTTTTTTAAAACGGCAACGGTGTCCTGCATCTGGGGAATTGCCTTGGCAGAAACAAAACTCCCAAAATCAATAGTGTCAAAGCCAACTTGCAGCAATAAGTTGATATATGCTGCCTTTAGTTCCGTAGGTATAAATTGATGGAATCCCTGCATGGCATCGCGCGGGCACTCGGTCAATTTTATAGGTGATGGTATCATGGTAGAATCAAATGCGGTATAAATCTACTCAAATTATCAGTAATTAATCCATTTGATTCCCTTATACCAATCCCCGCTGCTTGCTGGCCAACAACCCAGCTACCAATAACCGGGAAGTTGCCGTTAAAATTGGGCAGTTTTTTTAATTCCTGAAAAATAAAGCCTTCTTCACCATACTCTCCTTCTGAGTCGGCTATCAGTTTTTCATTTTCTACTATCGTGATGTTGGCTCCTTCGCGCGATAAAAGCGGTTTTTTAACGTAATCTTTTAGGTTGCCCTGGGTAAAATAAGCAGGTAACAAATTTTTATGGTATGGAAACAACTGCCATAAAACTGGCAAAATGGCCTTGTTGCTCAATATCATTTTCCACGATGGCTCAATCCATATGGCTTTTAATTTATCAATAACCAGGTTTTGTCCAAATGCCTCATTAACCATCCATTCGTATGGATATAATTTGAAAATGTTTTTTATGGGTTTGTTATTTAAATCGACAAAAAAATGATTGTTATTATCCCAACCAATATCTTCAATATAAATAAATTCTGTTGTTATGCCTGCCTGCATGGCACAGTCTTGCAAATAGGCAGTGGTTGTAAAATCTTCTAATACATTTTTAACACAGGTAAAATAAAGGGTATCGTCGTATAAATAATCCGTCAGGTATTTCCAATATGCTATCAACTTTTCGTGGAGGGAGTTGAACTGATCTTTGGGTTCGTCAAAGTCTTTTAGCCAAAACCACTGAACAATAGAAGCTTCAAACAGTGAAGTTGGCGTATCGGCATTAAATTCCAATAGTTTTGGTTCGCCTGTCCCATCGTAGCAAAGGTCAAATCGCCCATAAATAGCGGGAGCATCGTTGTCCCATGAATCTATTATATGCGGTATTATAAATTGCGGAATCTTAAACTGATCGAACAGATTATGGTCGATTACATACTGTATGGCTTGCAGGCACATATCCCATAATTCGGCTGTTACTGTTTCCAGTTTTGTGATCTCCTGCAATGAAAATGTATAATAAGCAGATTCATCCCAATAGGCAACATCGGCGGTATGAAATCCAAAGCCTAACGCTTCAACGGCCTGTTGCCAGTTATTGCGTGGTTTTGTAGTAATTCTTTCCATAATCAGGATGATGCAGAAACATGAAAACCTCCCGATTCACCAAACCCTCCGCGGGTTATGCTCGTTTGGCTGGTATGTACTTCGGAGCTCGAATATCCCTGACGTATATATCCCGCAAAAGGATAATAAATACCTATTGGCCTGAATGCATAGTACCCGTGATAGCCCGGAGTGGCAGCAGTATAATTTTCCAAAGTATCGGTACGCAGGTATAACCTGGTTTGCTGCGGATGATTGTTACAGCCCAATAATCCTGTTACCAGGACAAGTGATATTGCTTTTGACTTTTTCATGGCAGTGGATTATTTTACAGTAACATAAAATTCATAATCCTTTTTCGCAGTCACATCCTCGGTATTTCCGTTATCATCCTCGCCTTCAGTCGTGGCCGTCTCTAACGCAGGTATGGTATCTCTCTTATCAAATTCCTTAGTTTTGACGCCTTTGTTCCAAACAATATAATGAGTAGTGAGCAGGTCATTAGTAGCATTAAGATGGGTAGTACTTAATGATACCTCAATACCGCCGTTTCTGTCGATAGCGGTTACTTTATCACTATGGTCATCGCAGGCTGTTAGTAGCAGAATAATAGCAAGTGCTGGTAGTAAAAAGAATTTCATTTGTAACAGGTTTAATTATAAGATGCCAAAATATCTATTTTGTTACGGTTGGTGATACGGTTATTGATAAATATACCACCTATTGAGATGTTGATTTAAGAAGTATCAGGATGACGAGCCTTGCGAATGAGCAGACGATCCCCAGCCACCACGAGATACCGTATTATGTGCTACAAAAGAAGAAGAACCCGAATGGGCTCTTAAGGAATCATTAGCGAAATAACAACCTTTTTTGAGTGTGATTGCGCCGCACGCTTTTTTTGTTTCTGCCGGTTTTGGCATATTACCGAAAGATGTATGCCCGGCTCCAATTAAACCGGTTATCAGTACCAGTTTAATAGCTTTAGTTTTTTTCATGATATAGGGGTATTAACTATCTGCAAATTAGAAAATATAAACTATATTATCCATCGCTTTTTGCCAGATGTTCTTCTTCCTGCTCCGGAGCTTTATTATCGAACCGCCTGATAATTAAACGTGCTCCGCCATTGTAAGTAAGGTAACTCATGGTCCAGTTGATAAAAACAATTACTTTATTTCGGAAACCTAAAAGCGAAATTAGGTGAACAAACATCCAGATCATCCAGGCGAAAAAGCCCTGGAATCTTAACTTACCCAAATCGGCTACTGCCTTGTTTCGGCCAACTGTTGCTAATGATCCTTTATCAAAATATTTAAAAGGCGCAGTAGGTTCGCCATTCATCAATTTTAAGATGGTTTTGGCAACATGATTTCCCATTTGTATGGCAACCTGGGCCACACCCGGGTGTCCCTTTGGGGTTTCATCTGTAATCATGGCTGCAACATCGCCAATGGCAAAAATATTGGCAGCGCCATCTATACGGCAAATACTGTCTGTTTTTATCCTGTTACCTCTTTGAATAATATCTTTTGAAATGCCGTCAGGTACGGCACCCATTACTCCGGCAGACCATATTACATTTTTAGTACAGATGGTGTGCCCGTCTTCAAATTTAATCTCATTGCCGTCGTAACTATCTACTTTAACATTTACCATTACTTCAACACCCATACCGGTCAAAAAATCATGTGATCCTTTTGAGGCCTGTTCAGACATCGCCCCCAATATTCTCGGCATCGTATCAACAAGGATAACGCGCATGTGTTCCTTGCTCAATTCGGGGTAATCTTCTGTTAAAATATGATTCCTTAGTTCTGCCAGGGCTCCTGAAAGTTCAACTCCGGTGGGGCCGGCACCAACCAGCACAAAATTTAAATAAGGTTCACGCTCTTCTTTGCCTGTTAGTAGAACAGCTTCTTCGATATTTTGCAGAATCAGTGATCGCAGATTAAGTGCCTCGGGAATAGACTTCATCGGCATTGCAAAGTGTTCAATATCCTTGTTACCGAAAAAGTTTGTTGTTGATCCTGTAGCCAGCACCAGGTAATCATAAGTGATTTCGCCAATGGTTGTATCAACGGTGTTTTTTTCTGCATTTACCTTCATCAGTTCCGCAATCCTGAACCGAAAGTTCTTTTGTTTAGAAAAGTTTTTCCTTAATGAAAAAGCTATAGAATCTGGTTCGAGACTTCCGGTGGCAACCTGGTATAACAATGGTTGAAAAGTATGATAATTATGCTTGTCGATCATTAAAACGTCAACAGGCTTATCAGCCAGTTTTCTTGCAACCTGAAGGCCACCAAATCCGCCGCCTACAATAAGTACTCTTGGAAATTTTGTTTTATCTATAGTATTCATGATGGTTTTAAACTAAAAATGATATGTCGTTTTAAATTAATTCCTTATGATGTTTAAACAAAAAAGGCCCCCAAATGTTGTTTGGGGCCTTTGATTAAATTGCGTTGAGCTTATTTTAAATCTTTTTTCCCAAAGTCGATGATTACCGGAGTTGCCACGCAGATTGACGAATATGTTCCGAAACATACACCAATCAATAAGGCAAACGAGAATCCGCGGATAACATCGCCACCGAAAATAAACAATACCAATAATATCAATAATACGGTTAATGCTGTAATAATGGTACGGCTTAATGTATTGTTGATTGCATCGTTAATTACTGTTTTTGGATCATCAGTTTTTGCATGATGCAGGTTAAGGAACTCACGGATACGGTCAAACACTACCACGGTATCGTTAATCGAGTAACCTATAACGGTTAATATAGCCGCGATAAACGACTGATCAATATCTAACGAGAATGGTAACACATCCTTAAAAATAGAGAAGAATGAAAGTACCATTAAGGCATCGTGTGCGGTTGCAACCATAGCGCCTAAACTGAACTGCCATTTACGGAAACGGATCAGGATATAAGCAGAGATGATGATAATTGCAAAAATTACCGTTAATGCCGCTGATTTTTTAAGACCGTTTGCTATAGTAGGGTCAACTTTTTGCTGACTGGCTATGTTAGCAGCGGTAATAGTAGTTTGCGGCGTTGAGCCAAGCGCTTTTATCAAAGCGTCTTTTACTTTTTGATCTGTATTCGGTGCAGTACTGTTAATCAGATATTTGGTTGTGATACTGATTCTGTCGGTACCGAAAGTTTTAACCTCGTTACCTTCACCTAAATCTTTGTCAACTATTTTACGAACATCTTCAGTTGAAACATTAGGACTGTTGAACTTAACCACATAGTTGTGTCCGCCCACAAAATCAACACCATAGTTGAAACCATGAGTTGCCATTGAAATTAATCCGGCAACAATAAATGCACCAGAAAATATATAAAATTTGAAGCGGTTTTTTACGAATGCAAAGTTTGCGTTTTTAAAAGTATGTGAGCTCCATGGGTTTGAGAATTTGATATCCCAACCTTTTTCAAGCATGTATTCAAATATCAACCTTGAAATTAATAATGAGCAGAACAATGAAGTTGCAATACCGATCATTAACGTGATAGCAAAACCTTGTATCGGACCTGAACCGAATACATAAAGTATTAAACCAGTTAAGAATGTACTGATGTTTGAATCGAGGATTGACGATAATGCATGTTTAAAACCATCAGAAATCGCAATGCGAAGCGATTTGCCAAGAGCTAATTCTTCACGTACGCGTTCATAAATCAATACGTTAGCATCAACTGATATACCTAAGGTAAGTACGATACCCGCAACACCCGGCATAGTTAATACCGCGCCAAGGCTGGTTAGCACACCCATCAGGAAGAAGATGTTTACAATAACCGCAACAACTGCTACGGTACCGGCACGGTTGTAATAGGCAATCATGAACACCAATACCACCAATAAACCTACAAGGCTTGATAATAAACCTGCGCTGATAGCTTCCTGTCCTAATGACGGACCTACCACAGCTTCAGCAACGATATGCGCCGGAGCAGGTAAACGACCAGCCTTTAAAACGTTGGCTAAGTCAGTCGCTTCCGCGGTAGTAAAGCTACCAGATATAGAGGATACACCTCCTGATATTTCATTTTGAACTGTAGGAGCTGAATAAACGTTATCATCTAATACAATAGCTATTGATTGTTTGTTACTTAAATCAGATGCTGCTTCGGCGGTAATAGCGCTCCATTTTTGGGCACCATCCGAGTTCATTATCATTACTACCTCAGGGCTTCCTTTTTGGTCAATGTCATTATGAGCATCGGTAACTACGTCGCCGGCAAGCACAGGACCATTTTGAGCACCCGCTAATTTGATAGCATATAATTCGAAGGATTTGGTTTTATCAACCGGTTTTACCGACCAAAGGAATTTCATGCTTGTTGGTATAACTGCACTTACCTCAGGGCTGCGCAGGTATGCGTTAACTTTTGCAGTATCTTTTACATCTGCATGGCCAACAATTGGACCGCGGCCTAATTCACCCTGTCCATTTTGTCCCTGAAATACCATTGGCTTCAAAACGCTAAACAGCGGATACTGATCAGCAAATTGCGATTTATTACCTAAAGCAGATGCACCGGTATCTTTTGCCGCATTTTTTTGAACTTTATTCAACAATGCTAAAGCACCTTGCGCTTTTGCTGAATCGGTAGTTGCAGCAGTTTTAACAGTAGCTTTTGTGGTATCTTTTTTTGCAGCTTTAATTTTAGCAGCAATTAAGCCGTTAATATTAGTAAGGAGTTGATAAACCTGGTTGTTATCATAAGTTTTGTAAAACTCCAATTTTGCAGTTCCTGATAATAGTTTACGAACGCGATCCGGTTCTTTAACACCCGGTAATTCAATTAAAACACGATCGGTACCTTTTTGCAATTGGATGTTAGCATTAGCTACACCAAACTGATCGATACGGGTATTAAGAATAGTGTATGATTGCTGAACAGCTATACTTGCCTGGTCTTTCAGATATGATTCAACTTCGGCATTTGTTGCGTTAAATTTCAAATGATCCTGGTTATCTTTTGTTGAGAAGATAGCAGCTAACTTTCCATTCGGATTAAGTTTCTCATATTCGTTAACAAATAGCGTAATATAATCTGTCTGGTTGGTGATCGCATCAGTGGTTGCAGCAGCAAGCGCCTGGTTAAATACCGGATCAACATTATTATTTGAAAGCTTTTTTACCAGTTCGCTCAACGATATCTGCATGGTAACGCTCATACCACCTTCAAGATCCAGACCCAGGGCCAGTTCTCTTTGTTTAACGTATTGATAATCGTGTTTAAATAATGGATACACCGGTTGTGTTGAAACAGAATCCAGATAAGCCTTTAGTTTCGTCGAATCACCTTTAGCGTACACCTTAGCATCATTTTCAACTTTGTGAGCGACCCACGTAAATGAAAGCTGGTATAAGCATACGATTGCCAGCACTATGGCGAAAAATTTAACAACCCCTTTACCTTGCATTTGAATTTAAAATATGTAATTAATTAGTTTATAAGCATTTTAAATAAGACGGCAAATCTAATAAAATTTCCTAACCACGAAATTTTTAATTAAAACAAAATGAATATAGATAGGATTTATGGTTATTTATGAGTTGTCTTATTTGTTTTTGGCTGATAATGAATGTTTTATAATATCCCCAAAAAGCTGTGGAAATTTAAAAAAAGCCATGAAGGTTGTTTTCTACCTTAATCTTTCATAAGTAATGAACGAATACGGCAAAGAATTTTTTTCATCGGGTTGATAATCTTCACGATAAATTTCTTTCCATTCGTTTTCAGCAATTTGAGGGAAAAGACTATCGCCTTCAAATTCTTTATGTACCAGTGTAAGATATATCGTATCAGTTAAATGCATCGATTGTTTATAAATTTCGGCGCCGCCTACTATAAATACCTCTTCTTCGTTTGCACATAATGCTAAAGCAGCCTCTATTGAGCTCACAACTTCGCAACCTTCAATAGTAATATCCTGACGGGTAATAATAATATTGCGGCGCTTAGGTAAAGGTTTTCCAACCGACTCGTAAGTTTTACGGCCCATTATTACCGTGTGCCCCGTTGTAATATTTTTAAAGTGTTTTAAATCATTCGGCAAATACCAAAGCAATTTATTGTCTTTACCAATTACGTGATTTTCTGAAATGGCTACTACTATTGATACTATCATTTTGTTTATTGCTTCTCTGTTTTCAATGTGAGCCAATGTTTTATTTCGTCAAATCTCATATCGCCTTTGCTGGCATTTATAACCATTTCGTATTTTTCTTCCATTGTAGCTTTGAGAATTATGCCGTCTTCCATCAAAACTAATTGCATTAGAACGTAGGCCGTTCGTTTGTTTCCGTCGATAAAAGGATGGTTGATAATGATACTTTCAAATAGAGCAGCAGCTTTATCAATCGGGTCCGGATATAAATCTACAGAATCAAAAGTGGCGTATGGACGATTTAACGCTGCTTCTAATCCTCCCTGATCTCTTATGCCTTTACCACCACCAAATTTGTCAATTAAAATATTATGGATATAGTTAACTGTTTGTATGTCGATCATTGGGCCAGTTTTTCGAGCAATTCCTTGTCCTCAGCCAATATCTGTTTCAAGTGATTTGCCAACTTCACCTTTTCTGCGGGTTGCTGTTGCAGCTTTTTCAAGAAATCTAAAACATCAGCTAATACATTTTCTGGTACCTGCTCCAATACTTTTTGTATCTCCGTTTTTATATCAACAGTATTCATAAACCAAATTTACAATTTATACCGCAACTTCAGCTTTAATATGCGGCCATGGATCGTAGTTTTCTAAAGTGAAATCTTCGAATTTAAACTGAAAGATATCTTTTACCTCGGGGTTAATCTTCATGGTTGGCAATGGACGCGGCTCACGACTCAATTGAAGTCTTGCCTGGTCAAGGTGGTTGTTGTAAAGGTGTGCATCGCCAAACGTATGGATAAAGTCGCCATAGTCAAGGTCGCATACCTGTGCCATCATCATAGTGAGCAAGGCATAGGACGCTATATTGAATGGCACACCTAAAAATATATCAGCACTGCGCTGATAAAGCTGGCAGGATAGTTTTCCTTTAGTTTCGCCTTTCGCAGCATTGGCAGGTTCAACATAAAACTGAAACAAACTGTGGCAGGGCGGAAGAGCCATCTGGTTAACATCGGCAACGTTCCACGCCGAAACGATCATTCTGCGCGAATCAGGATTGTTTTTGATTTGATTTACTACCTGCGTTATCTGATCAATATGGCTGCCGTCTGGTTTTGGCCACGAACGCCATTGATATCCATACACAGGGCCCAGGTTTCCCTCTGCATCGGCCCATTCGTCCCAAATACGTACACCGTTATCTTTTAAATATTTGATATTGGTATCGCCGCTTAAAAACCATATCAGCTCATGTATAATTGATTTTAGGTGAAGTTTTTTTGTGGTCACCATCGGGAAGCCGTCCTGCAGATTAAATCGCATCTGGTAGCCAAATACACTCAGCGTGCCCGTTCCGGTGCGGTCATGTTTTTGAGCGCCGGTTTCCATTACATGGCTCATCAGGTCGAGATATTGTTTCATTTTTGGGAATTTAATAGGATTGAACCAGATTTGGTTGATTAAGTTACAGCAACCATTACTTTTGCCTGTTCAATCAGCAAAATAAATACAAATAAAAATAATAAGGGCCGGGTATCCTAAAGATGTGCAAAAATAGCAGGTTGTTAATCATTCTGAATCACAAAGAACATAATAACTTTGCGACAAGAATACTGTTTGTGAAAATGCAACACCAGGCAGGGGAGATAATCAGTTTAACTTATTCAACCATTCACATAATCAACTCAGTCAACTAAATCTAACAAATGCTCCTGTTCCCAAACGCAAAAATTAATATCGGCTTAAATGTACTCAATCGCAGAGCTGACGGTTATCATAATCTCGAAACGGTTTTTTACCCCATAAAGATAAATGATGTGCTGGAAGTAGTTGAGGCTGATGAGTTGAGTTTCGAATCGTCGGGCTTAGAGATACCGGGCAGGATAGAAGACAATCTTTGTATAAAGGGATATCATTTACTGAAAAAAGATTTTGATTTGCCGGCGGTAAAAATTCATCTGCATAAACATATTCCTATAGGAGCTGGGCTTGGAGGAGGCTCTGCCGATGCTGGTTTTTTTATCCGGCTTATGAATCAAAAGTTTAATTTGGGATTATCTGATGATGCAATGATGAATTACGCCAGGAAGCTTGGAGCTGATTGCGCTTTCTTTATTAAAAACAAGCCTGTATTTGCATTTGATAAAGGAGATGAGTTTGAACCGGTGAAATTGGATCTGTCTGCTTACCAAATTGTACTTGTTATGCCGCCGGTTCACGTTTCAACGGCCGAAGCTTACAGCGGCGTTAAACCGGTAGAGGTGAAGCATTCATTAATGGAGTTAATTGAACTCCCCATTAAGGAATGGAAGAGCAATATCAAAAATGATTTTGAGGTATCCATATTTAAAAATCACCCTGAGATACGAGGGGTAAAAGCGGCGCTTTATGAAGCAGGTGCCATTTACGCCAGCATGAGCGGGAGCGGGGCATCCGTATTCGGTATATTTGATAAACTGCCAGCTTTGGGTGAGCTTGAAAAAACGAATCAAGTGTTTGTGGATTTGCAAATGTAGCTTTCAAAAACCCATTCCATAGTTCCTCTTTTTTAGTTGATATAATCCCTGTCTTCATCACTTAGTGTATCTGGACTCCTTCGGTTGAATTCGTCGTCTGTGTAATCTTCACTTAGTCGTTTTACTCTATTGGGTCGTCCGGCCAGTATGCCAAGTATAAACGCGATAGCTGCGATTATACCAAGCATGACCAGCTTTGATATCACAAAAGTAGCCCATAAAAATTCAAAGGTTACACGCCCGGTATTTTGCATCAGTATTATGGTAAGAAAAACGGCAATGACGATAATGACAATTGTTTTTATACGCATGAGGTTTGTGTTTTAACATTTGATACAATATCCGGTTTTTTAACATGGAATAAAAATCCTAAAAATCAGACATTTATTCTTTATTGAAAAACAGAAGTAAGGGTATTTAGAAATCCTCATTTTGTAAGAAGTTTTATAAACGGATTCGGTTGCATATCCAGTGGCTTTATTTTCATGCCGAATAAATTAACCTTTGAATATGGCGTATGTTTCTGTGAACCCTAATCTGTAAAACACGTAGGACACTTGCAAATGGTTTCATTCTAGAAACACCTTACAGTTCGGTGAAATATATTGAATAGTGGAAAAGGCTATAGCAACGAAAAATAATTGCCCAAGATTAAATATTGTATATAGATTATTTGTTTTTATAAAATGATTAAAACATAATTTAAATACACTTAGTGCTATTTTTTCATTAAAATTCTCATTGCAAATTTTTTAATTATATAATAGATGTAATTACACTGATTAATAGTTAATTAAATATTTAATTATGCCTTTAATTGTACAAGTGCTAAAAGTATTGGCATTTTGAAAATTATATTTTTTTTCACTTATTAATTTATAGTTTATATAGAGTTTGTATATATCAGATTTATAATACTATATGTTTTATATAAATACATGGAATTGCCTTTTATTTTAATAAAAAATGTATTTTTTATGATGAATTGTAAGTGAATTATGGAAAATTTTTGATTTGAAAGGGGGTACACTTAGCCTTTAATTAAAATGGCCGCTAAATCGATGATATTTGTCGGGACTGACAAATACATTTCACCTAAGCTAAATGAGTTTATAGAGCCTTAAAATGCGAAATTAAATGGCCGCTGCCTATCCCCTACCGGAGGGGGAAGTTAGGGAAATGGTGTGAAAATGCAGTAGATTGTTACTGAAATTAATTTAGAAATACTTTGGGTTCGTTACCCGCTACGCTGGCGTTATTGCCTGTTTCTGCGTTTGCTTAGCTGCTTTTGGGTTACCGGATACAGCATTATTGTTGATAGTATTACGATAGCGCCAGCCCAGAAACCAGGAGTCATTTTATTTAAATCGCCAAAGAAAAAGAAGGCAATTATTATTCCGTAAACCGGCTCCAGGTTAGTGATAAGTGCAACCCTGAATGCCGAAAGTTCGCGCATTACATATACACCCATAACATAGGCAACAGATGTGCAAATTGTACCCAGCAGCACGAGGTAAACGATATCAGCATGGGTTGGTATAATAGTTTTGTTAAACCCGTTGGTTAAAATGAGGAATATGGTAATCCACAAAATAGCGCCGCTAAGTTCATAAAATGCGATAACAGGTGCCTTTAAATTTTTTACAAGTTTTGAATTAAATATTGCGAAAAGGCTTGCAAAAAGAGCGCTTGTTAATCCGAATATTATACCCTTAGTGTATCGGGTTTCAAATTTGAATATTAAAACAATTCCACAAATGATCAATATGCCGGATAGTATTTCGAGTTTTGAAATCCGTTTTTTGTTAATCAGCGGTTCTAAAATTGCCGTGAATAACGTCATGGAAGAAAGGCAAACCAGCGTTACTGCAACAGTTGATAATTTGATGGAAGCGAAAAATAAAATCCAATGTCCGCCAACCAAAGCGCCATTAGCAACCAATTTAAAAAGGGACATTTTATTAACCCTGAAATCGGTTTTACTAATAATGAAATAGGTGAATAATGATGCCGTAGCAATGAGTACACGATACCATACCAAACCTACAGCGGGTATAGAAATAAGCCGACCTAAAGTGCCTGTGAAGCCCCAAACCAAAACTGTACAATGCAACAAAACCAGGTTTTTGTTAATAGAAGAATGACCGCTGCTTTGGCCCATTATTTAGGAGCTTTTAAGAGTAAATAATAACCAACCAAACCAAATATTCCATTGGGGACGCATACAGCTATAATAGGAGGAAGGCTACCCTTTATTGCGAAAACAAAGGCAAACCGGTCGACAACGATATAGGTAAAGCAAAGAAAAATCCCTATCCCGAGCGGCAGCCCAATACCACCGCGAACCTTTCGGGATGATATAGAGACACCTATCATGGTGAGTACATAGGAGGATAGCGGATAAATAAAACGTTGGTATTTGACGTATTCCATTTCCTTTAAAGCACCTGTCCCCCGTATTTTTTCTTTTTCAATATTCCTGCTCAGCTCACTTGTCGACATAGCTGTATAAGCATTGTCAAATACAATAAAGTCAGTTGGGCGCATATCCAAAACGGTATCCTTCGTTTTACCCTTGCTGTCGTACCATGTTTCTTTTAAGCCATTGATAGATTTTACTGTGTAATTTCTAAAAGTCCAAACCCGTTTTACAGAATCGAAAGAAATGGAATTGGCATATAATTTTTCTTTAAGCTGATCGCCATCAAATTTTTCCATTATAAACTGATAACCCGTATGAATGGTATTATCGTACGATTGCATGTAAACAAAGGTGTGTTTATCTAACTGTATGTGTACCTCACTTTTTGTTGGATCATCGCCGTTAAACTGATGTGAGTTTTCAAAAGTGATTTTTAGCCTGTTAGTAAAGGGGATGAGATAGATATTGGCGAAAAATGAAACAACAAATATTAATGTTGCACAAACAAAATAGGGCCTTAAAAACCTATTGAAACTGGCTTTTCCGCTTAAAATAGGGACTATTTCAGTTTGATTGGCCATTTTAGCCGTAAAAAATATTACCGCAAGGAAATTAATCAGCGGCGACAGCAAATTAAGATAAAATGGTATAAAGCCAGCGTAATACTGAAATGCTATTTCTTTAAATGTGGAATGGTTTTTTAAGAAATTATCCAGGTGCTCAGATATATCAAATACAACTGTTACAACGGTAAAAATGCCCAGGGTAAATACAAATGTACCAAGGTATTTTTTTATAATATACCAATCAATTACCTTTAAATATCTGTTTAAAATAGCTTTCATTTATAGCCTTTGTCCTAAACGGTTAACCATTACTTTTTTCCAGTTATAAAATTCGCCTGCAATAATTTTTTCGCGCGCCTCTTTCACCAGCCATAAGTAAAAATGCAGATTATGTAAAGTAGCTATCTGTGCTCCCAGTATTTCGCCCGAATGTATCAGGTGACGTAAATATGCCTTCGAATAAACAGTGTCAGCAAACAATTCGCTATTTTCTTCAATGGGCGAGAAGTCATTTTTCCACTTTTCATTTTTAATATTAATAATACCGTCCTTGGTAAAAAGCATTCCATTGCGTGCGTTACGCGTTGGCATAACGCAATCAAACATATCAATTCCTAAAGCAATATTTTCCAATATATTAACCGGCGTTCCAACACCCATTAAATAACGCGGTTTTTGCTCTGGTAATATATTGCATACCACTTCTGTCATGGCATACATTTCTTCGGCCGGTTCTCCTACTGATAATCCGCCTATAGCATTCCCCTCACGTTCGTATGAGGCAATAACCTCTGCCGATTTTATACGTAAATCTTTGTATACCGATCCCTGTACAATAGGAAATAACGTTTGGCTGTAACCGTATTTAGGTTCGGTATTGTCAAATCGGTCGCAGCAACGTTTCAGCCAGCGGTGAGTCATTTCTATCGACCTGCGGGCGTAACCATACTCGCATGGATAAGGGGTACATTCATCAAATGCCATAATGATATCAGCACCAATTGTCCGCTGAGTATCCATCACGTTTTCGGGTGTGAAAAGGTGCTTTGATCCGTCAATATGCGAACGGAAAGTAACCCCTTCTTCCTTAATTTTCCGCACCTCGGTTAGTGAATAAACCTGGTAACCTCCGCTATCGGTTAAAATTGGACCCTCCCATCCGTTAAATCGATGTAACCCTCCGGCACTTTCTAACGTATTTAACCCGGGCCTTAAATATAAATGGTAGGTATTGCCCAATATGATCTGGGCTTTTATATCATTTTTAAGTTCATGCTGGTGTACGGCCTTTACAGTGCCGGCTGTACCAACGGGCATAAAAATAGGGGTTTGTATGGTGCCGTGGTCTGTAACGACCTCGCCCGCACGCGCTTTTGAATGCGGGTCTTTAGCTGTTAAGTTAAATTTCATTGTGAGGATGCAAAATTAACATAATAGTTGTAAAGCCTTGTAAATGTTTATGAAGATTAAAGATTGTAATTATAAGGAGTGTGGCTGTTTTTAGCAGGGGTTTTAACTTATTATAACTTATTGCTGCAATTTCAACTAAATTCCACAAATTTGTAGGACTATTTAATTTAAACCAGAATTTGGAAACATATATACGCGAAGCGCTATTTATTTTATTTCAAGTTTGCTTAATAATTCAATTATATTTTTTGGTTATTAATCAAAGTAAACTTAAAAAGTATATCCCCGCAGAGGAGCTACCTAAGCCGTTAATCCCGGTTTCCGTAATTATAAGTGCCCGTAATGAGGCGCCCAATTTACTGGTAAACTTACCCTTAATTCTGCAGCAAAATTACCCCGACTTTGAGGTTATAGTGATAAACGACTGCTCATATGATGGTACTGAAGAAGTTTTAAAGGGTTTTAAAGAAAACTATCCGGCGCTTAAGATTGTTACTATTACCGAGCATGACCGCTTTAAAACCGGAAAAAAATTCGCTTTAACATTGGGAATAAAGGCTGCCAAAAACGAACATTTGTTATTTACGGATGCAGATTGTAAGCCAGCTTCGGAAGACTGGATCGCCAAAATGGCGGCTAATTTCGCACCCAATGTACAAATAGTTTTGGGCTATTCGCCGTATAACAAAACCCGCAATTTTTTAAATCCGCTTGTTAGGTTTGAAACCATAAAATCAGCCATTAATTATTTATCGGCGGCGGTTAGGGGCGATGCTTATATGGGCGTTGGTCGCAATTTGGCCTATACCAAAACGCTGTTCTTTTCGGTAAAAGGATTTGCCGCTCATATGCACGTGCTGTCTGGCGATGATGATCTTTTTGTGAATCAGAACGCTACACCAACCAATACAGTTATTGAAATTAGCCCCGAGTCATTTATTTACACCGATGCAAAAACATCTTTAGGGTCGCTGTTCCGTCAGAAAAAAAGACATATGGGGGCGGGTAAGTTATATAAAGGCAGGCATAAAATGGCACTCACCATTGATGCGCTGAGCGGTATAGTGTTTTATATTTTACTAACATTGAGCTTAGTTTTCAACTTCGATCCCTTGTTAGCTTTAGGTTTGTTTATGTTTAGATTGATTATTCAATTAATCGTATATATTAAGCTATTTAAGCATTTAAAAGGTAAAGACTTGTTGTGGTGTCTGCCTTTTCTTGATATGATTTATTACATTTACCTTAATACTTTTGGCTTCATAGGCTCCTTTTTAAAAACTAATCGATGGAAATAAATTCGAATTTTACTGAAAATGCAAAGAACGATTTTCACCTTGTTGTAAAAGCCAGACAAGGTGACCAGAAAGCCTACGCCGACCTGATGCACAGGTATAAAGATTCAATTTATTTTATGGTGCTTAAAATGGTGAATAACAAAGAAGATGCAATGGATTTAACCGTTGAAACCTTTGCCAAAGCCTTTGAAAAACTGGAAAAATACCAACCTGACTATGCGTTCAGCACCTGGTTATTCAGAGTAGCTACTAATAATTGTATCGACTTTATCAGGAAAAAGAAATTGAACACCATGTCTATTCATGGTATGATTGATGAAGATGGCGAGGAAAAACAATTGCAAATTAAGGCTGATGTACTTAACCCTGAAGAGTCATCTATTAAAAAACAACAAACACAGGAACTGAAATTATTAATAGAGAGCTTACCTGCCCGTTACCGTAATTTGATCACACTACGTTATTTTGATGAGCTTTCGTACGAGGAAATAGCGCAGCAACTGGACCTGCCATTGGGCACCGTAAAGGCGCAGCTATTCAGGGCCAGGTATTTACTTGGAAATATTATTAACCGCTTTAACAGGGATGACATCTGATATCATATTAAAATATTTCCCCAACTTATCTGAAAAGCAACAACAGCAATTTAACAGACTTCCTGAGCTATATAACTACTGGAATAACCAGATCAATGTAATATCCCGAAAGGATATTGATCTGCTTTTTGAACGTCATGTGCTGCACTCGCTGGGTATAGCTAAGGTTATAACATTTTTACCGGGCGAAAGCGTGTTGGATGTTGGAACCGGCGGTGGTTTCCCCGGTATTCCGTTGGCGATATTGTTTCCTAATACACAATTCTATTTGGTTGATTCCATAGGCAAAAAAATAAAGGTAGTGCAGGAAGTTGCGAAAGCACTCGACCTTAAGAACGTAAGAGCTTCCCACAACCGTGCCGAAGAAATAAAAGAACAGTTTGATTTTGTAGTATCGAGAGCGGTAACCCGGCTAAATGAATTTTATCCCTGGGTAAAAGGCAAGTTTAAAATTGATTCAAAAAATATTATACCTAACGGGATTCTCTATTTAAAAGGGGGCGATCTGGAAGAGGAAATTGCCGAATCGGGATTAAAAGTGCAGCAGTATTATCTTAAAGATTACTTTGAAGAGGAGTTTTTTGAAACCAAGCAGGTTATTTATGTCCGCGGTAAGTAATTGGTTTTGATTTGACCACCCAACTTTTTATAAGCATAAACTTTATTTTTATTTCTTATCCATTCCTCTTTTCCTATTTTAGGGGATAAAATATTTATGTCTTTACATCACCAGGTCGCATTAACTTTTCTAAAAAATATAGGTCCTTCGTTAAGCAAAGTGCTGGTTAGCTACTTTGGCGATGCTGAGAGTGTTTTTAAGGCATCGAACGCAAAATTATTGAAAGTGCCTGGTATTGGAGCAAAAACAATTGCCCAGTTAAATTTCAGTGAAGCACTTGCACTGGCAGAAAACGAGCTGAAATTTATTGAAAAGAATGGGGTTAATCCTTTATTTTTCACAGATAGTGCCTACCCCAAAAGACTAAAAAATTGTAATGATTCACCTGTGCTTCTATATGCAAAAGGGAACGCCAATTTAAACGCACAGCATATAATAAGTATTGTAGGTACCCGTAGTGCTACCGAATACGGCAAGCAATTATGCAGGCAATTGGTTGAAGAATTACAGCAATATAATATATTAATTGTAAGCGGTTTGGCATTAGGAATTGATGTTGCTGCACATAAAGAAAGCCTCAGACTAAATGTGCCTACTTTGGGGGTACTTGCGCACGGGCTCGATAGGATATACCCAAGTCAAAATCGTGCAATTGCCGAAAAGATGCTGGAAAATGGTGGCCTGTTGACTGAATATCCTTCGGGAACTATCCCCGACAGGGAAAACTTCCCGCAGCGTAACCGGATTGTTGCCGGTATTGCAGACGCTACCATAGTTGTTGAAGCGAGCGTAAAGGGCGGCGCATTAATCACTGCAGAAATTGCAAATTCCTATAACCGCGACGTTTTTGCATTTCCGGGTAGGGTTGGGGATGATTTTTCTGAAGGTTGCAATTTCTTAGTCAGAAATAATAAGGCGGGTTTGCTTACCTGTGCTGCTGATTTAGCCTACAGTATGGGCTGGGAAAAAACAGATGCTGCGAAGCCTGTAATTGAACAATTTATGCTTCCCATTGATCTTTCTGCCGATGAACGATTAATATTTGATATTTTACAGCAACATAAAGCGCCTATTGCAATTGATGATCTTACTATCAAAACAAATATGCCAACCAGTTTGCTTGCCATGAGCTTACTTAACATGGAAATGCAGGGGTATATCAGATCTTTACCGGGGAAAACTTATTGTATCAGTTAATTGGTGGTTAGTTAATTAGAGATTAGTTAAGCTGCTATTAGAGATCAGATAATTTGCAATTGTATAAATCAGGTTGTTTAATAACCTAATTACTAAGCTCTAATCATTCTTTTGGCGAGCTATAATAAGTTAGTTTGCCGGTATCACCGCTTATCTCGACCCAGCTCTCGATTTCAAACTCAATTAAGGCTACGGTGCTCGTGTGCACTTCCCGCGCTTCACCGGTTAAATAGTAAAGTATCTGGCTAACGCCGGGATTATGACCAACTATAGCTATGAAATCATATTCAGCGGGAAGTTCGTTAATTATTTTTAACCACGTTTGCCTGCTGGCTTCATAAATAGCATTATTTGATGTAGGGGTTGGCAGTTTAAAATGATCGGCAAATATTTCGGCAGTTGTTTTAGTGCGTAACGCAGGACTTGTAATAATAATTTGAGGAACTATTTTTTCGGTTTTTATTCTATCGGCCATGAAAGCAGCATCCTGCATCCCGATGTATTTTAACGGCCTGTCAATATCTTTTCCGGCAGTTTCTTTTTCTGCTTTAGCATGCCTTATTAACAATAATTTTTTCATCGAGTTGTTAATTTTTCCTGTCACTAACCAGCTTTTTTCTAATGCTTTTCAGACTATAACGTCAGCACCAGGATATTATACAAAGTACAATTAATTGCCGTTTAAATGAAATACAATTTTACTTTATTTGTTTCAGTTAAATATGAATTTTATAGTAAAAACTTATTTAAACCATTTATAACCATAGCCGGATCAATATTATTAAGGCAAGCATAATCCTTACGAAAGCAGGGTTTGTTTCCGTATACAGAGCAAGGGCGGCATTCTATATCATCAGCAATTATATTTTCTTCAGATTGGCCATAGCCTAAAAAACCAGCATAATAGTGTGTGGCACCCCATACCGAAACAACCGGTACGCCTTCCAGCGATGCCAGATGCATAGCTGCTGAATCCATGCTCATCATTACATCCAGTTGCCTGATGAGTAAAAGCTCCTGCTCCATTGTTAATTTATGGATAATAGAAGTAGCTTTTTGGTACTTTAATTCCCATTGTTTACAAATTTCTTCCTCCAATAACGATCCGCCAAAAAGAAATAGCTGAACATCCTTTTTGTTAAAATATGCTATAATTTCCTCTGTTTTATCCAGTGGATAAATTTTGCCTTTATGCTTGGCAAACGGTGCAATGCCTATCCACGGTTTTGTTTTTTCGCCTGCAATTTTGTTTAATATATCGTTTACAATGATTGGTTTCTTAACCAGCTTATGATCTAAAACTATTGCAAATCCTAGCTTTCGAAAAACATCGGCGTATCGTTCAGTAGTTAGTTTTAAAGGCCTTAATACCTTATCCGGAAAACGGGTTAGCAGTTTTTTTTCTGAACGCCCCTTGTCAACCGAGCGGCAAGTGAGGCCTGATAACTTGAAAAGAGTTCTTAATACTTTGGTACGTAAATTATCATGAAGATCTGCCAAAGCATCATATTTACCTTGCTTTTTTAGGTCATTCATCAGCTTAATTAAGCCTTTGAAACCTTTATACTGCTGATTAACGTCGACCGGAAAGTAAGTAAGACGAGGGATATCGCTAAAAAAAGCAGCAAACTCCGGTCTTGAAACGTAGCTTACAGAAACCTCGGGATGTTGATCAATGAGGGCTTTTATTACCGGCACAGTCATGGCAACATCGCCCATTGCCGAAAAGCGAATAACTAACAAATGTTTTTGTTCCGGCATCTATTTTTTGCTGTTATATAATACTGGGTTAAGCTCAGGATCATTATACATTTTCATCTGCCGATAAACCTTCATGTATTTATTGCCATTTTCAATATCCGCAAGGAGTTCATCAATGGCCAGAGACAGATCTTCCCGCTTTTAGCAACGTTTTTTTTTGTTGACGCCATTGTTGTTTTTGAAGAAGATACTCCACTTAATTTGATCAGTGCTATACTACCAGATATATTGGTTAAAGGTGCCGATTATGCTATTGAAAATATTGTTGGCGCCAAAGAAGTAATAGCAAATGGCGGTGAAGTAAAAACCATTAACTTTGTAGAGGGATATTCCTCAACTTCCATTATCCAAAGGATAAAAGGAAAAACATCTTAATTTTATAAATACAAAATGATTAGTGATCGCTGTAACCAGGTATTTGAGCAAGTTATTAAAGACTATCATCAATATAATGATATTAACAAAACCTGCGAAAATCCATATCAGGACGGCTTAATTGATAATCTGTTATATACTAAGTGCTGGATTGATACAGCCCAATGGCATATGGAGGATGAAGTACGTGATCCGGATATTGCTCCTGTTGAAGCATTAAAATGGAAAAGGCGTATTGATAGCTCCAACCAGGAACGTACCGATCTGGTGGAAGATATTGATACTTATTTTCTCGAGAAATTTAAAGATATAAAACCGGCTCCCTCAGCTAAAATA
>JABDEQ010000047.1 GCA_013286985.1 Bacteroidota bacterium
CAGATTGGTTATCAGAGGTTAGAGATTAGCTATTGGAAATTAATTGACTGCTGATTAAGAATCTTCCCTGGTCACTAATCAACCAATCTCTGATCACTAAACATCTACTCGCTTCTTAAACTTTCCACCGGGTTGGCGATGGCTGCTTTAACAGATTGATAGCTTACAGTGAGGAATGCAATGAGTATAGAAACGATGCCCGCAAGTAAAAATATCCACCATTGAATGTTGATATGATAGGCAAAAGCCTGAAGCCATTTATGCATGGAAAACCATGCAATGGGCCATGCTATAAGGTTGGCTATTAAAACGAGCTTAAGGAAATTGCCCGAAAGCAGCAGTGTAATATTTTGTACCGAAGCCCCTAATACTTTGCGCACGCCTATTTCCTTTATTCTTTTTTGAGCAGCGTGTGATGCCAGTCCGAATAATCCTAAACAAGAGATAAAAATAGCCAGGCCGGCAAGAATGCCAACTATCTGGCTTACCTGGTTATCGGCTTTATAAACCTCGTTAAAATGATCGTCCAAAAACTGGTATTCAAAAGGATAATCAGGATAAACACTATCCCAGGTTGATTTGATAAAAGCAATAGCCGCCGCCGTATTATTGCCGTTTACTTTGACTGATATATCCCTGAATCCCCAATGCAGGGCACTTACCATAAACAGTGGTTCTATTTTGTACTGAAGGGAGTTAAAATTGAAATTTTTAGCCACACCCACAATGGTACCCAATGTATCAAAGCCAAATTGCTGTCCCACCAGCGACAACAGTGGCGCTTTAGGATGGTCTTTTAATAACTCTTTAGCTAATGCTTCGTTAACAATAAACTGCCGGCCATCAGGCATCTTGTCGCTTGAAAAGTTTTTGCCTGCGGCCAATTTAATTTTATATAAATTGAGGTAATTGGTATCGACTACCAGCAGCGTTGTGCCCAGATCCTGTTTGGGTCCGTTAGAGGGTCTAAACGTCACCCCGGTTTGATCCAAATGACTTCCCAAGATATCCTGTGAGGCGGTAACTCCCGAAATTAAAGTACTGCTTAGTAGTTCCTTTTTAAATAAGTCGTATTTCTTTGTAGTAACCCCATCCAGCGGGATATTAACAATCTGATCACGGTTGTATCCAGGGTCTTGTTTTTGCATAAAATTCAATTGCCTTAGTACAAAAAATGTGGCTATCATCAAAAAAATGGCGCTTGAAAATTGAATAACAACCAAAATATTTCTCAAAAAGCTTTTATTTTTACCGATTTGTATAGATCCTTTTAAAACCCGCACCGCATTAAATGACGATAAATAGATAGCCGGATAAATCCCTGACAATAGGCCGATAAGTACAGTACCTGATAAAACGCTCAGTATTGGATAAATGCTGCTAAAGATGTTAAAAGAGATATCCCTTTCGCTCAGGTTATTTATATACGGAATGGTCAGTTCAACGATTATCAAGGCAAGTAACAATGCTACAAATGATACCAGCACCGTTTCGCCAATAAATTGCGTGGCCAGCTGAAAGCGATAAGCGCCTATTGACTTACGGATACCAACCTCTTTGGCTCTTTCTGCCGAGCGGGCAGTTGACAGGTTAACAAAGTTAACGCAAGCTATAATCAATACTATAAGCGCAATAATGGCAAATAAATTGGTCGACTTTTTATCGAACTTCTGGTAGTTAATATAATCTAAGCCTATATCGGCAGAATTTGCATGGATATCTTTAAATGGCAAAACAAATAATTGCGTGTATTTCCAGCCATCGCCCTTCATATATTTTTTTAAGTAAGCAGGGAACTTTTTATCCAATGCCGCTGCATTTGTGCCGGGGGCAAGTTCTAAGTAAGTATCCAGCCAGTTGCCGCCCCAATTGGTAAACATCCAGGGCTTATAAATACTGCTAAAGGAAAACAGCGCATCAAATTGTAACTGTGAATTTTTAGGCACGTTGGCCATTATACCAGTTACTACAAAAGATGTAGTATCATCACCATAATGAGTTATTGTTTTTCCTATCGGATTAGCATCGCCAAATAACTTTTTCGCTGTTTCCTCGGTAAGCAGTGCGGTATGAGGTTTTAGCAGTGCTGTTGCTCTTTCGCCCTTAATTACCTTAAAATCAAATATTTTGAGGAAGGTAGAATCAACGAAGAATACTTGTGGCAAAAATATCCTCTTGTTATTGAGCGTTAACTGGTATTTTCCGTCCCAATGTATCCGGGTGAAGCTTTTTATCTCCGGGAAATCCTGTTTTAACGTTGGCCCCATCGGAAACATAGATAACGCCACCTTTTGAGTGGCGCCCTGACTGCCAACAGTCTGTACCTCGTTTAAACGATAAATATTTTTAGTATGGAAGTTATCGAAACTTTTTTCATAGGACACAAACAGCATAATAACAATACAGGCTGCCATCCCTACGGACAAACCAATGATATTAATTGCCGAAAAAACCTTGTTTTTCCAAATGTTGCGCCATGCAATTTTTAAATAGTTTTTTATCATGATTGGCTCGTTTCGTTGGTTTGTTAGTTCAATTGTTCATTAGTTTATTGGTAGAATCATCAACCCCTATTCGCTCCTTAAACTTTTAACCGGATTCATTAGGGCGGCTTTGATAGCCTGAAAACTTACGGTGGTTAGCGCAATAACAATAGCCAGCACGCCGGATATTAAAAATATCCACCAATTTACCGTTACGCGATACTGATAGCTTCGCAGCCAATTGTTGATAAAGAACCACGCTACCGGGAAAGCAATAATGCACGACAGGCCAACTAATTTCAAAAAGCCTTTTGATAGCAAGCCGACAAGCCCAGAAACAGATGCGCCGAGCACTTTGCGTATGCCGATTTCTTTTATGCGGCGCTCTGCGGTATAGGCTGCCAAACCAAACAGTCCCAAACACGAAATAAAAATAGCCAGCGATGCAAAAACTCCCGCAAGTGTGCCGGTTAATGTTTCGGTTTGAAACAACTGGTTAAAATCATCGTCGATAAATTGGTATTCGAAAGGATAACCAGGGTTATCGGCTTTGATAACAGCGCCTGTTTTTACCAATGCCGTCTGCAAGTTTACGCCGGATTTAAAACGGATGCTTAAAACGCCGGTACCTGCAGGATGGCAGTAAAGTATAAGCGGCGCTGCACTTGCATACATATCGTTATAAAGGAAATCTTTAACAATTCCGGTTATGGTGAATGCTTTTTTTCCGCCGTCTCTTATAATTGCTCCTACTCTGCCCTCTTTGCCCATTTGTTTTGCAAAGGCTTCATTAATAATTACACTATTGCTGTCTAACGCAGCTTCGTGATAAAAATCCCGACCTGCTGCAAGCTTCATCCCCATAGTCGATATAAATTGCGGACTTACATTTTGCCAGGAGATCAATGGATTTTTACTGGCATCCTTCCCATCCCACGAATAATTGTCGGTATTACTCCCTATTTGTAAAGCTGGGTTATCGCTCAATGCTGCATCTTCAACTACACCCGTTTGTTTAAGATCGTTATAAACCGTCGGAAACTGATCTGCCTGCTTGCCTTGCAGGTTGATATAAATTAGGTTGCTTTTAGCAAAACCCAGCTGACGGTTTTTTATAAATTGTATTTGCTGATAAATAATAATGGTTCCTATTATCAATATTATTGATACTGAAAACTGAATGACCACCAAACCCTGCCTGATAAAACCTGTACCAATAGCCGACTTTATTTTTATATTCTTTAAAACAGCTATCGGGTTAAATGAAGAAAGATAAAACGCCGGATAGCTACCCGCCAGTAAACCGGTAATAAGGCTTATACTAACAAGGTATATTAAATGCATGGGAGCAAAAACATCGGCACTTAAATCTTTTTGAACCAGGTTGTTAAATGATGGTAAAGCCAAATAAATTATTCCAACGGCTACTAACACTGCAATAAACGACATGATGACAGCCTCGCTGATAAACTGCCCTATTAATTTACCCTTGCCGGCACCCATCACTTTTCGTACCCCAACTTCTTTGGCCCGTTGTTCGGATCGTGCGGTTGATAAATTCATGAAGTTAATACAGGCGATCAGTAGAATTATAAAGGCAATAAAGGAGAATATGTTAACGTATTGTATCCGGCCGCCACTCATTTTGCCGT
The DNA here is from genome assembly GCA_013286985.1 of Bacteroidota bacterium. The sequence continues at coordinate 4,136 of JABDEQ010000047.1, forward strand.
CGATAAAATTATCATGCAGGTTCCAGTTGTTCATCGCAAATAGGAAACAAACTGTTTTATTATCGTTTTTCATTTTATTGGCGATAAAATGACTTAGCTTTTGATTAACCGAGGCAAGGTTTGCGGAAGGCTCCAGTTCAACAAAAGTGCGGGCCCAATTGGCGCCCCAAATAGTCATCCAGGGTTGCTTATGATCAACATTACCCATCGGCGACAGCCATTGAAATTGAAAGCTTGAATTTTTCGGCAAATCTTTAAAAACTCCTGTAACAGTATACTCCTGCTCGTTATTTACTTTTAATGTTTTGCCAATAGGATCTGCATCGCCAAAAAACTTGGCTGCCATTTTTTCGCTTATCACAACAGAATGCAATTCCCGGAATGGATTTGCAGCATCTCCTTTAACGAAAGGCAAATTGAGCATTGGAAGCAGTTCAGGGTCGGCAAATCGTCCTTTTTCGGTAATTGTTTTATCACCAAGGGCAAACAGTTCATCGCCATCTCCTCCGGTGGTTCGGGCCGCCCGTTTTATACCGGGTATTTCGGCTTTTAACAATTTGGCCATAGGCCCGGGCGTAGCATGAAAAGTACTTACTTTGCCTTCATAAGTTTGATTTTCATAAATAGTGTACAGGCTATCGTGCTTTTTAAAGTTTTGATTATAGGTAAGCTCATCCTGCACCCATAAAAATATTAACGAAGCACAAGCGATACCTATAGCAAGCCCGGCAATATTTAAAAAACTAAATGCGCGGTTCTTCAACAAACTGCGCAGGGTGGTTTTAATGTAATTCTTTATCATGATAATTTAGTTCATTGGTTCAACTGCTTGTTGCATTCTATTCGCTTCTGAGGCTTTTTACAGGATTCACAGTAGCCGCTTTGATTGCTTTATAGCTTACTGTTAGCCAGGCTATTACCACCGAAACAATAACGGATAGTACAAAAACCCATATATTTAATGATATACGATAAGCAAAATTCTGCAGCCAACCCGTCATGATGTAATAAGCGGCCGGCATGGCGATTATGCATGATATAATGATTAGCACAACAAATTCCTTAGAGAATAATAAAACTATACTGCTTACCGATGCCCCTAAAACTTTGCGAACGCCTACTTCTTTTGTTCGTTGTACCGCCATAAACGACACTAAGCCGTATAAGCCAAGACACGAAATAAATATGGCAATGAAGGCGAATATTTTATAAACCAATGCCAACTGATTTTCCTGTTTATAAAATTTGGCTATTGATTCATCGAGGAAAAAGCCATTGTATGCATATTCGGGATAGGTTCTTTCCCAGAGTGATTGAATACCGGCAACAGTTTTTACCAGATCATTAGATTTTAATTTTACAGCTGCCTGCGATTCATATTTTTTTAGCGGATAAATAACAATCGGTTTTACTGTTTCTCTTAAAGAATTGGTTTTAAAATCTTCAACAACGCCGGTTATTGTTGCCCATGTTCCGCCGCCCAATCTGATGGTTTTACCAACTGCCTCTTCATCGCGCTCAATACCAATTTTCCGCAATAGTGTTTGATTTACTACCACCTGGCGCATGGTGTCACTAACATCATATCCCCTGCCTGTAGTAAACCGTAAACCAAATGTTTTAAAATAATCGGCATCACCAATTTTAACAAATGTTGGAAATCCAACGTCTTTTACCGAATGATTATAGGCAAAGTTTTCAGCTGAATTATTGTCGGACGATGGTGCGTCACTGGTAAAGCTTACTGCCTGTACAGCGGAATTTTGCAAAAGCTGTTGTTTAAACGATTGCATTTTTCGAAGACTGAGGCTATCGGTATAGCCCGGAAGCATTAATATTGCATTTTTGTTAAAGCCTAAATCGGCCTTGTTTACAAAATCCATCTGATTAACAGCCACCACTGTACCTATAATTAATAGTTGAGATATAGCAAATTGCGTTATCACGAGTGTACGCCTTAGTGAAATACCACCAATAGAGGCAGCTGTGATTTTGTTTTTAAGCGCCAAAACAGGTTTGAAACCAGACACTACTAAAGCCGGGTAAATACCCGAAAGAACAATTACCACAACTGCAGTTAAAATTAAAAAAAACACGCTGCCACCATTTAGCAAATTGATATCATCAGGAACGCTGGCAATATTTTTTAAATAAGGCAGGCTTAATTTGCCAACCAAAATAGCCAAAATGGTTGCTCCAATAACAATAAAGGCAGTTTCGCCTATTACCTGTACCGCCAGTTGTTTCCTACTGCTGCCCAATACCTTACGGATACCTACCTCTTTTGAACGCCCTACAGATTGGGCAGTAGAAAGATTAATAAAATTAATAGAGGCCATTACAATAATTAAAATGGCAATAAATGATAAGGTGCGCAGCGTTGCTTTTGTAGTGATATGGTCGCCCAGTGTGTTGCCAAATATGGTATCAAAATGCATTAGTGACAATGGCTGAGCAACAATAAGATGATGTTTAAGACCAGATTTATAGTACTTAATTGTTACTCTTTTTAGTTGCTCATCAATATATTGCGGTTTGGTATGATCAGGAAAGAGCATAAAAACCTGGTGATTGCTGCTGAGTAATCCCCAATCTGAGGAATAATTATAGTCTTTAGGATAGTTCTTCCAGGTGATGTGTGATACCAATACTTTAAATGGGAAATCGCTATTATTGGGTGCATTTTCAATTACGCCGGCAACTTTCAGATTAATTAAATTATCCATTTTAATGGATTTGCCAATGGCATTTGTCCAGCTGCCAAAATATTTTGAAGCAGTACTTTGATCTAATACTACCATATTAGGATTAACTAAAACGGCAGCGCTACCTGCCAACCATTTCCAACTGAAAATATCAAAAAATTGAGGTTCTATAAAAACAACCCCTACGTTTTCTGTGAATTTTTTGCCGCCGTTATATTTAAGATCATTGCCATCAGCCACTGTAATCTGGCTGCCATAGCTGGAATTAATAGATGCCACCTTTGCCTTGGGAAATTCCAGTCTTAAGGCTTCAGTAGCCGGTATGGCAACGCCCGGATTATAGTCTACACCACTCTCGCTCATTTGCTCGGTAGCAATATGATAGATGTTTTTATAGTTGGGCTGAAAAGTATCATAACTCAACTCGTACTGAATAATTAGAAAAATAAGCAAACAGGCTGCAATACCTATTGTTAAACCAACTACATTAATAGCCGAATAAGTTTTATGGCGAATGATATTTCGCCAGGCAATTTTTAAATAATTTTTTATCATAACTTCAACTTACTATAAGAAGTATAAACCACATACCAAAATCACAATGCATTAATAATCAACACAATAACCAGCATTTTTATTTACGAACATGTTCGTAAGTGAAACACATACTGTTCGTTTTTGATACAACAATAAAATGCTTATTACTCGCTCCTTAAACTCTTTACCGGGTTTGCCAATGCTGCCTTAATGGATTGAAAGCTTATGGTTGCAAAGGCAATAATTAAAGCAATAACGGCTGCCAATGCCAATACCCACCAACTAATATTGATGCGGAATGCAAAATCAAGCAGCCATTTGTTCATAAAAAACCACGCGGTTGGTAAAGCAAATACTCCTGCAATTAACACCAGTTTTAAAAAGTCTTTTGATAATTCAGTTACTATTTGCACCACACTCGCTCCTAAAACCTTACGTATGCCTATTTCTTTAACCCGCTGGGTTATGGTAAATGCCGATAAGCCAAACAGGCCCAGGCAGGCAATAAATATGGCAATGCACGAGAATATGGTAAACAAACTGCCCTGCTGCTGCTCACTATTATATAATTGGGCAAATTTTGAATCCAGAAAAGTAAAATCAAAAGGTACTTCCGGTAAATATTTATGCCAGGTACCTTCAATAGTGCCCATGGCCGACCTAACATTATGCCCGTCAATTTTTATTGAAATTTTGCCATTGAAATTTTGATTGGGAGAAGGCAGGGTCATAATTAACGGTATAATTTGCTGATGCAGGGATTCGAAATGAAAATCTTTTACAACGCCAATTACCTTCCCTCGTATACCGCCATACCTCATATCCTTACCTATTGCGTTTTCGTTAGTTTTCCATCCTAAAGCTTGCACTGCAGATTCATTAATAATGTAGTTACCGGTATCCGTAGTAAATGCTTTTGAAAAATTACGGCCCGATGCCATTTGCATTCCGAAGGTTGGAATAAAGTCATAATCGGTTGCTATACATTTCAAGTCTATTTTGAGCGACTGCATCGATCCGCCTTGCAAAACAGCTGCATCCTGTTCATCCAGCAAACGCCCGGACGGAATACGTGATGACCGGCCAACATTTTTTACCGCGACATTTTTTTCAATTTCATTTTTAAATGACTGATACTGCTTGCTCAACGCATTGGGGAAGTCCATCGTTAAAATAAAGTCCTTATTAAATCCCAGGTCTTTATTTTGAACGTATTGCAGCTGCTGATACACTACTGTAGTAGCCACAATTAAAATAATGGAAATAGAAAACTGAAGTACAACCAAAACTTTCCTGAAAGAAATATTTCCTGATCCTACCTTCAAAATGCCCTTCAATACCTTTACCGGCACAAATGACGACATAAATAAGGCCGGATAAATACCGCTGATCAATCCAATTACAAATGGTAATAGCAATACCGGGAGTAAAACTGGCCAATGCAATAAGCTATTAACCGACAATACCTGGTTGGATAGTTTATTTATTAATGGTAAAACTAATACCGTAATTGCAAAAGCAAGGATCAAGGCGATCCATGTAATTAATATAGATTCGCTTAAAAATTGACTGATAATTTCTTTCCGTTGAGCGCCAATTACCTTTCTTATCCCTATCTCTTTTGCCCTTAAAGTTGACCGTGCGGTAGACAGGTTCATGTAATTGATGCAGGCTATCAATAAGATAAATAATGCAATGGCCGAAAATATATACACCCTGATAATATCACCATTCTCTTCAATTTCATCGTCCAAATGCGAAGTAAGGTGGATATCAGTAAGTTTTTGTAAAGTAAGTTTGGTAGCCTGATGCGTTTTTACATTGCCGGGCATACCTGGCAGGTGTACATAATTATCTAAAAAGGCAGGCAGCTGAGCCTCAATCCGGCTTACATTATAGCCCTTTGGAAAAAGCAAATAGGTATAAAATGCATTGTTACCAAAATTAGTTTCCAGCTGTTTTTCGCCATAAACGGTACTGTCTTTTAAAGTATTAAATGATAACAACAAATCGGGATGCAGGTGCGCGTTCGATGGAAACGCCTTATAAACACCCGTAACCTTAAACTCGTGTTTATTATTATCCAGCTGAATCGTTTTGTTTATAGGATCTTCATCACCGAAATATTTCTTTGCGGTGGCCTCAGTCATCATTACAGAGTAAGGTTCTACTAATGCGTTTTTTTGATCGCCCTTTACAATCGGTACGTTAAAAAAATCAAAAAAATTCTCATCTGCAATAAATCCATTCTTCTCATTAAAAAGTTTGTCCTTGTATTTTAATGCTGATATACCGTTTGGCAAAACGCGGGTTACTTTTTCTATATCAGGAAAGGCGCTTTGCAATAGAGGTCCAAATGGCGGCGCAATAGCACTTAAATGCAAACTTTCAACACCTTGCCCCGAATAAAATATCCGGGTTACTCTGTAAATACTATTCGCATTTTTGTTAAATTTATCATAACTCCGCTCATTAATGATATAGGTTAAAATAAGCAGACAACAGGTTAGTCCTACCGTTAACCCAAATATGTTAATAAATGAAATAAACGGGTGCCTTTTGATATTACGCAATGCACTCCTTAAATAATTTTTTATCATAGCCCTATATTTTCACAAAGTATATTTAAAACCCATACCAAACGATTAATATACTAAAAATCAATAACTTACATCCACAACAAAAATAAAACTGTTCGAAGACGTAACACCCTGTGTACGATTCTGATACAGTTTTTTATGGAGAGTAGGAGTTAAAGAATTAAAAAACTATAAATACAAAAGCGGTTTGCAAAGTCGCTGATAAAAGACCCTGCAAACCGCTTTGTAAGCGTTAAATGCTATTATTAGTTAAAACTCAGGTTCAGGCTGCCGCTGGCATCAACGCTCACCGGTATACCGCCCCCGTTTATGCTTCCTTTAATGTGAGTTTTTTCCCATTCGCCGCTGAAGTTTTTTACCGAAACAGAATTTATTTTATCTGCTGATAAATTCAGGTTCATTCCAACGTTAGCCGGTAACTTCAAATCAACATGGCCGCCGCTAACATCCAATTTTACATATTTGCCCACCTGATCCATATCAACATGCATGCTACCACCGCTGGTTGAAGCTTCAAGACTACATGATAATTTGGTTAAATTAACACTGCCGCCTGATGTTCCAGTAATAAGTTCGCCTTCAATGCTGTTTGCCTGAATACTGCCACCGCTCGTTTCTGCACGGATGGTTCCTTTTAAATCCTCTAAATGTAACGAGCCGCCTGATGTTTCCAGTTTTATGGTTCCACGACAATTGCTGGCATGAATACTTCCGCCGCTTGTTTCCAAATTAATATCATTGCCCGAATTAGCAACTTCAATGCTACCGCCGCTTGTTTCGCCTTTAATTACTCCTGTTAGAGCATCCACGTGTAAGCTGCCGCCGCTGGTGCTGAAGTTCTCGTTGCCTGATAAATTATCCAGGTGAATACTGCCACCGCTAGTGCCCAGATGGGTATCAATATTTTTAGGAACAAATATTTTAAAAGAAATACTTAATTGTCTTCTCCAATCCCAATTACCACCATCATGTTTCCTTTTTGCCAAAACGTGTAATTCGTGATTGGTTACTGTAACTTCCAGCTTGTAATCTTCGTCCAGTCTTTTTTGTATTTCTTCTTTTGAAAGTTCCTGGTTGTTATTTCCGTGTACATAGATATCAACACGGGGGGCCTCACCTGCAGCACCGCTAACAGCAATACTGCCACCCGATGTTTCTACATAAACATTTTTAATGGCATCATTAGCTAATGACTTTGTTTGATAGGGCGTTTTATTCCAATCCTGCGCTAAAAGAACAGTGCTTTGGCATGCAATAAGCAATACTAGTAAATACGTTTTCATCTCTTTTTATTTAGTTTATATAATAGACCAGTATTTTAAAGCGTACGTTGCATGGCATCATAAATATTATTGCAAAAACTAACAATAGTTAGCAATTAATATATACGGTGTGATTATCAGTGCTGATTACTCTGTTTTTAAACTGTCTACCGGGTTTGCCAAGGCCGCTTTAATAGCCTGAAAACTTATTGTAAATGCTGCTATTATTAAGGAAACTGCCCCGGCAGCAATAAATATCCACCAATTAATATGGATGCGGTATGCAAAATCCTGAAGCCATTTATTTGATACAAACCAGGCTATGGGCGAAGCAATTACAATGGCAACGAATACCATCAACAAAAAATCTTTCGATATAAGCAAAACAATAGAACTCACATTTGCACCTAGTACTTTTCTTATGCCAATTTCTTTGGTTCGTTGTACTACAGAGAATGCGGTGATGGCAAACAGCCCCAGACAAGCAAGCAATATCGCTAAACCAGAAAAAGTTGTAAAAACTTCAGCCGCACGTTGTTCTGTGCGATACAGTGCATCATAGTCGTCATCTAAAAACTTGTATTCAAACGGCCGTTCCGGCACTTGTTGCTTCCAAAGGGTTTCAATTGAGCCTATTGTACCTGGCGTATTGTTGCCTTTTATTCTTACAAACAAATCCTGGGTTTGATAATAATCTAAAAATATAAGCAATGGGCTGATAGAGCTGTGAAACGATTTAAAATTAAAATCCTTCACTACGGCTTTTATCGTTCCGGGTAAATCTTTTGATATTTTCTTTCCAATTGCCTGTTCCGGCGTCCAACCCAAAGCCCTCACTGCCGATTCATTCAATATAAATGAATAATGGAAATTTTTATAATTATTAGTGGTATCCATCTGTAAAACATCTGTATGATCGAAATCGTTACCAGCAACTATTTTCAACTGCATTGTTTTTATAAAATCCTCGTCCATGGGTAAGGCATTTACGGTAAGACTTTTACCATCATCTGTCTTTATAGCATCCCCCCACATTACATTCACGGGTTCGTTATTTGCCGCGGCAACACTTTCAACTCCCGGAGTATTACGTATTTCTTTTTTTAGCTCGTTTATACGCGTTATACTCATATTATAACCAATGGGTAAAACCACTACATTACTTTTGTTATAGCCAATGTCTGTATTGCGGATATACGACAACTGCTGCAAGATTACCACCGTAGTGATAATGAGAAATATGGAGATAACAAATTGAAAAATAATTAACGATTTGCGTGTACCGGTTCCCGAAGTAAAAGAGAAACCGGCTCTTAATATTTTTGATAGTTTGATATTGGATAACAATACCGCAGGATAAGCTCCGGCCGCTAATCCAATAATTACGGTTAATAACAATACGCTGATCATTATTGTGGGATCAAAAAATGCAGCATAGTTAAACTGGATACCAGATATCTGGTTAAAATAAGGCAATGCAATAAAGGCTATGCCTACGGCCAAAACAACACCGATAAAGGCAACGAGTAATGCCTCGCCAATAAATTGCGTAAACAGCTGATACCGCCCGGCCCCCATAACTTTCCGGATACTGATTTCGGCACCACGCCCGGCAGATTGGGCAATTGAAAGATTAACGTAATTAACACATGCAATAATTAAAATCAGCAGCGCCACTACAACCAAAATATAAACGTAAACAATGCTGCCGGCAGGTTCCATATCGCCTGGCAGGTTTGAATATAAATGAACCTTTGTTAACGGCTCCAGATAAAAATTCACAAACTGTCCATCGGGCAACTTAAGCTCATCTTTATTAACCACCTTCATATAATCGCGTATTTTTTGTTGCAGCGGTTGTATCTGGTCTTTATTTTTAAGCAGCAAGTAGGTTATATAGTTGGCTCCATAATATTGTTCCTTTTTTGCCTGATTAAGTGTGTTAAAAGGCACTAGAAAATCAAATTTAAATTGGGAATTTGAAGGCGCATCAGCGGCGACAGCAGAAACGGTATAGTTTCTATCTCCAGCTTTTAAAACTTTGCCAATTGGCTCTTCATCGCCGAAGTATTTTTTTGCGGTTGTTTGCGATATAACCATTTTATCCGGCGAACTTAAAGCATCGGCAATACTCCCCTTTACGAGTTTAAAAGAAAAAATCTGAAACAAAGAAGGCTCCGCATACAGGAAATTATTTTCCTCAAATACCAGGTTATCATGCTTAACTATCCTTGAACTTTTATATAGGCGTACATAGTCCACAATTTCAGGAAACATTCTGCTGAATTGCGGGCCCACTTTTGTACCTGTGCAAGCCATTTTTTGCGATCCTCCACCATGATTATACTCCATGGTAACGCGTACAATTTTATCAGCATGTTTATTAAAGTTATCATACGTCAGCTCATGCTTTAAATAAACACCGATTAATAAACAGCTTACAATACCTATTGTTAAGCCTATAATATTAACAAAAGAGTACAGTTTATTTTTTTGCAGATTGCGCCACGCGATTTTAAAATAGCTTTTTAGCATAAATAAAAATTTAGATTAATACCGAACTTTTATAAGACTATTATTTTTGCATACAGGTTGCATCGAAAACCATTTTAATTACGCTAAAATATTTGTCTTTTACTCGCTTCTTAAGCTCTTTACCGGATTTGCCAGCGCGGCCTTTACAGCTTGAAAACTTATGGTCAGGAAGGCTATTAATACCGCAGCTGCGCCAGCCAGCACAAATACCCAGCCGTTTATGCTAATTCGATATGCGTAGTCCTGTAGCCACTTGTTCATGGCAAACCATGCCAGTGGGCTGGCTATTATTAATGACATGATGACCAGCAGCAGGAAATCTTTTGAAAGCATTGATGTAATGTTAACCACGCTAGCCCCCAATACTTTGCGGATGCCTATTTCCTTAACTTTAACCTGTGCTGTATAAGTTGCCAAACCGAAAAGGCCAAGGCAGGAAATGAGTATAGCAATGGCTGCAAATGCGCTGAAAAGCGTTCCCGACCGTTGATCCGCTTTATACATATTGTTATAATCCTCGTCCATAAAAGTATATTCGAATGGAAAAGCGGGATTGTATTGTTTCCACATTTTATTGGCCGATGCTATTGCCTTAGCTGCATCCCTCCCCGTTGTACGAACAGACATTCTCCAGTTACTTTGCTGGTAGGAAAAAATTGCAGGCTCAATTTTTTGCTTTAATGATGCAAAATGAAAATCTTTTACCACGCCAATTATGGTTCCGTTTTGGCCGTGCAACTTGAATCTTTTTCCAATGGGGTTTGTTATCCCGGCATCATGCACCGCTGTTTCATTTAAAATATAATGTGCCGAATCACTTTTGAAGCCCGAAAAACCGGTCCCGGCAGCAAATTTTATTTTAAAGAAACTGAGGTAATATTTATCTATATAAATCGGATGGATCAAAAATGATGTGCCTGTTACTTTCCCATCCCACTCGGTATCAGATGTGGTATTATCAATATTCATAATATTAATGCCCGAACTAGCCACGCCATATACTCCCGGCATGTTAAGTAACTCTGATCTAACGGCTTGATAGTTCTTTTCCATAGCGCGCATAGCGAAAGTGAACACGTATGATTTATCGTATCCCAATTCTTTCTCCCTGATATATTTTAGCTGGCTATTAATAATTAGCGTACTGATAATTAACCCTATTGAAAAAACAAACTGCGTAACAACCAATATTTTTCTGAATGTGGCATTGCCGACGCCCAGGGAAATACTTCCTTTTAGGGCATTAATTGGTTTAAATGATGATAGCAATAACGCCGGGTAAATACTTGAAGCCACAAGCGTTGCGGCAATGGTAAAACCAACAACTTTCCAAACGCTGGCATCAAATAAATTAAATTGCATTTGTTTGCCCGATACATTGTTATACAAAGGCATTAGCAGTGTAATTGCCGCAAAAGCCAGTATCAGGGCTATCGAAAAAAACAAGGCTGTTTCAATAACAAATTGCGCAAACAATTGCTTCTTTTCGGCTCCGATTATTTTGCGGATGCTTACCTCCTTTGAGCGCAATATGGCGCGGGCAGTGCTCAGGTTTACATAATTAATACAGGCTATAAGCAATATAAGAATAGCCACAATGAAAAATATATTTACCGTTTGTAAGCCCGAAGGGCTGCCGTCGGGGTTATAAAGATGTAATTGCGTAAGTGATTGAAGCTGATATTTAACTCTTGACGCTTCGGGTCCCGGCTGATGCTGTATATGGATTTTTGTTAGCTTATCAGCTACCGATTGAGGGGAAACGCCAGGCTGTAATTGCAAAAAAGTGGCAGTATAATAATTACCCCAATCTTCATCCATTGATTTCCAATAATCTTTACCGCTGTATTGATTTTTCTTTACGTTGATAGAAAAGAGCATATCAAATTTTATAGTAGAATTTTCGGGTGCATCGGCAATTATCCCGGCAACGGTATAGTTATCTTTATTGTCGGCCAGTAATACCTTCCCAATCGGGTCGGCATCGCCAAAAAAACGTTTTGCGGTAGTTTCACTTATAACAACTGATTTATCATCGGGAAACGGAGCGCTGCTATTACCTCTTAATAATTTAAAATCAAAGACCTTGAAGAATGAAGGATCCACAAAATAACTACCATTTTCGCCGGGTTTTAATAGTTTATCTTTATATCTGAAAACGGAATAATCATAGCTGCCAACTATCCGTGTAGCATTTTGAACGCCCGGAACCTCTTTAAGCGCGTACGTTGCTATAGGCCCCTGCACCCCCGCCCATATCTGCCTGCTACTACCCGATCCTATCTGTGCCTCAACCTGATACAACTGATCAGCTTTTGTATGAAACTGGTCAAAGCTTAACTCATTGTTTATCCAAAGCAAAATAAGCAAGCCAACGGTTAAACCAACTGTAAGACCAATAATATTGATCGATGCGTAAAATTTATTCTTTAAAATATTACGCCAGGCAGTTTTAAAGTAATTTTTTATCATGATACAGGCTTTTGGTATAAGACTGATGTTTTAATACTTAGGTTGCATCCTTATCTATATAAATTTAAACTTTTAAATGCATTTCAATCTTTAAAACATCTGTTTCTTTACTCACTCTTTAAGCTTTTTACCGGGTTGGTTAATGCTGCTTTGATAGATTGAAAGCTTATAGTAGCAAGGGCAATTAAAATAGCTGTTGCTCCCGCCAGTGCCATTTCCCACCATTGGATATTTTGCCGGTAAGCAAATCCCTGCAACCATTGTTTCATGGCCCACCAGGCTACCGGCGAAGCTATGAGTATAGCAATACCTACCAGCTTAATAAAATCTTTAGAAAGCATACCAACAATAGTAGACATATCGGCCCCTAAAATTTTACGGATACCAATTTCTTTTGTACGTTGCTCAGCGGCGTAAGCAGCTAAACCAAACAAGCCAAGGCAGGCTATAATTATTGCGAGAGAGGAAAAGGCTATAAATATTGTGCCGATGCGTTGCTCAGAACGGTAAAGCGCGTCAAATTGCTGATCTAAAAACGAATAATCAAATTGATGATTAGGGGATAGTTCCATCCACCTTTTTTTAATTTGCGCCAATAACGCGGGCGTGTTGGCGGAGTTAACACGCACACAAAAAGCGCCTGTGCTGCCATCAAACCTGAAAACTAATGGGGTAACATTTAAACGGAGCGACTTAAAGTTAAAATCCTTTATTACACCAATGATGTGATATGCCTTGAGATTTTTAACCATATTATCGGCCGGAGCATATAATTTTTGGTCAATCGGGTTTGAAAATGCCAGTACTTTTACTGCTGCTTCATTAATAATTAGTCCGGATGAATCTGTGAGCATTTCTTTTGAAAAATTGCGACCACTGATAATCTTCATTCCAAGTGTATTGATATAATCTTCGTCAATGCCCCAAATCTGTGTATGCAATGCCCGTTTGGGGTCCGGTGCCTGATCTTTAAAAAGTGAGGTACTGTTGCCATAATCCCATGTAGGCAAAGCTGCTGCTAAACTGGCATCGGTAACACCCGCAATTTGTTTTACTTCCTGTTTAAAGGTTGTAGCGCTGCTACCAAGAGCATCCATGTTTCCTACGGTTAACACATGATCGCGATTGTATCCGAGGTCTTTATTCTGAATAAATTTTAATTGATTGTAGATAACCAGGGTTCCAATAATTAAAATTATAGAGATGGCAAATTGAAATACGACAAGGACACTGCGAAGCAATCCGCCTTTAAAGCCACTTGCCAGCTTACCTTTTAAAACCTCAATTGGATTAAAGCCCGAAAGGAAAAATGCGGGATAAGAGCCCGCCAAACAACCTATTACTATTATAATTATAAATAATGAGGGAATAAGCCAGCTTATTATGTGTGGAGTTATTATTAGATCCTTGCCCGACATCTGGTTAAACAATGGCAATAACGCCCAGGCTGCAAAAACGGCAATCACGGCGCCCAACAGGGTAACGATGATAGATTCTGTTAAAAATTGAGCGATAAGATATTTACGGGGCGAGCCCAATACTTTACGCACGCCAACTTCGCGCGCCCTGTTTGATGACCTTGCTGTTGAAAGGTTCATGAAGTTTACGCAGGCTATCAGCAGTATAAAAATAGCTATTGCCGAAAAAATATAAACATAATCAATGTTGCCATTGGCGTCAAATTCCGCAACGCGATTGGAATATAGGTGTATTTTTTTTAGCGGAATTAAATTAATACGGATATAGTTGCCGGCTTGCTCAAATTTTGTAAAGTTTAAATGGAGAATGCTTTCCAATTGCGGTCCCGCGTGTCTTTTATAAAAATCGTCAAATTTGGCTTCCAATTTTTTGGAATCGGCACCGGATTTCAGCAATATATAAGTGTTAAAATTTGAATCGAACCATGCAATTTCTTTAGCCTCGGCAAGTGTTGGCATGGAGATAAAGAAATCAAAACGAAAATGTGATTGATGTGGAATATTTTTAATAACCCCTGTAATTTTATATTGAGCCGTATCATTAAAAGTTAACACCTCTCCTACCACATTAGTTCTGTTAAAATACTTTTGGGCAATCTTCTCGGTTATTACAACACTATGGGGTTCAGTTAATGCTGTTGCCGGGTTCCCATTGACCATGGGCAGTGTAAACACATCAAAAATAGAAGGATCGGCATAAATCATCATATCTTCCTGTATATTCTGGTTGCCTTTTTTAACCTGGCTGCCGCCTTTACCCCTAAATCTAACCACCTGTTCAATTTCAGGGAAATCAGCTTTCATGGCAGCCGCCATAGGTGCCGGTGATACTGCATATGAATTGCTAACTCCACCAAATTTGATATCATCATTTACACGATAAATGCGATCAGCCTTTTCATTGTATCTGTCATAACTTAATTCATCAAACACATAAAATACAATAAGCAGGCAGGTAGCCAAACCCAAAGCAAGCCCCAGCACATTAATAATAGTAAAACCTTTATTTTTCATCAGGCTGCGAAGGGCCGTTTTGATGTAATTTCTTATCATGATATTTTAATTTAGTTTTCGTTGGTACTTTGTTTTTTTTAGAATTATTCGCTTCGTAAACTTTTTACAGGGTTAACTAATGCAGCTTTTATTGTTTGGTATGATATGGTAACGGCCGCAATAATAAACGATGCTGCTATAGCTATTAAAAATGTGCCTGCACCAATATTAATGTGATAAGCATAATTCTGCAGCCAATTGTGCATGGCATAATAGCCAATTGGGGCAGCGATGAAAAATGCTATAGATATAAGCAATATAAACTCTTTTGAGAATAAACCCACAATACTAAGCAGCGGTGCACCTAATACTTTTCTGATCCCTACTTCACGGGTGCGCTGCGAGGCGGCAAACGAAATGAGCCCGTACAATCCCAAACATCCTATTAATATCGCTATTGAAGAAAAAAGCTTAAAAGCGGTGTATACCTTTTGTTCCTGCGCATAAAAGGAGGCAATATGATCGTCAAGAAATTGGTATTCAAATAAGTTATCAGGAAATAAAGCTGCCCATGATTTGCTGATGTTATCAATAGTACTGCTCATTGCCGCAGGCTGTAACTTTACATTTGCCATAAAAAAGGCATCAGCATAATACATTAAAGCACAGGCACGTCTTTTTTTATGTTTTGATTCGCTTTGAAAATCCTGTACTACCCCAATAATATTTGCGGGCCGGCCATTCATGGAGATATGTTGGCCAATTGCTTTACCCGGATCCATAATACCTATTTTGTGAATCATTGTCTCGTTGGCCACAATATTTTGCACCGTATCTTTGGGATCACCTTTAGTAATTTTTTGTCCGGCGAGCATCTTCAAACCGAACATATCAATATAATGTTCGTCAACAAATTTCACTTCGGTCACATCATCCTTAATCAAGCCAAAGGCCGGTGCACTGAAGCCAGTAAAGTTGTTATTGTACGATGGTGCGCCAGTAGAAAAACTAATTTGCTTCACTCCGGGATTATTGCTCAAATCATGCTCTAAAACCGCCTTCTTTGCCTGGTTCGGAATATAAAACGAAATAATAGCATCTTTGTTAAAACCCAAATCCTGGTTTTGAAAAAAGTCCATCTGATGAGCTACAACCAAAGTACCAACAATCAGGATCTGCGAAATAGCAAACTGTGCTACCACCAGGCCTTTTCGCAGCGTGAAACCTCTTGATGGTGTTCCTGTATTATTTTTTAATGATTCAACCGGTCGGTAAGCCGACTGAACAAAGGCCGGGTACAAGCCCGCCAATAAGATAACAACAATAGTTAAGGAGGTTATAACGCCGATTACCAACGGCTGCGTCAGCTGATCTGCACCAATTTTTACATTCAGCCAGTTACCTGCCTCCGATAAAAACAGGGCCGCTATCGCAATACCTAAAATCAGTGCAATTAATATCAGTACTGTTGTTTCGCCCATAAACTGTTTAACCAATTGCGAACGGTGAGCTCCCAATACTTTGCGTACACCTACTTCTTTGGCTCTTTTAATAGCCTGTGCCGTAGCCAGGTTAATAAAGTTAATGCAGGCTGTAATAATAATTAGCAGTGCCACACCAAACAGCGCATAGTAAGTATCTTTTGATGTTGGTGTCACAACATTATTGATATAACGCTGATCAAAATGAATATCTTTAAGAGGCTGCAGCGGAAGCCTCACCTCTTTAGGATTCAAGTCCCAATTTTTGTGAAGAAACGCCGGTATTTTACGTTGTATTTGATGTATAGAATAATGCTGAGGAAGCAAAATAAATGTAAAAAAGCCGCCACCAATATTCCAGAAATTGGACATATTACCTTTGAGCTGGCTCTTTATGGTTTCTAAAGATACCAGCATCTGTAAAGGCAGGCTTCTGTTACCGGGAAGATCTTTTATAACACCTGTAACTTTAGCGTTTATCTG
>JABDEQ010000048.1 GCA_013286985.1 Bacteroidota bacterium
CAGCAGATATTGAAAAGTTAACTTTCAATGTAGATGCTAGTAATTATAACGGGAAAGGGCATTTGGAGTTTTACTATAAGAATTTAAATATTCAACTGCTAAAAAAGGTACAGGGTAAAAGCGATTTGCAAAAACAGGGTTTTATTTCTTCAATGGCCAATACGCTGATAATTGAAGATAATAATCCGGATAAGAAAGGCGTTTTCAGACCGGGACCAATTGATGTAAAAAGAGATTCAACAACATCTTTTTTTAGTTTTTTATATAAAGCATTATTGGAAGGATTAAAGCCAAGCGTAGGCTTTGATAAAAAAACCGAAAGTACAGTTACCAAGACTGTAACCAAAGTTAGTAACTTGGTAGACAAGTTTAATAAAGCCAGCGACGACCGTAAGCAAAAACGGGAAGAGCGCAAAAAGGAAAAACAAGCAAAAAAAGACTCTATAAACCGAAGTAAGCAAAACCAGGGAAATTAATGGGTGGTAAAATTTTAAAGCGCAGATGGCATAAAGTAACGGTTGTTATTTCACTGATTTTTATTTCGCTCATTATCGGTTTCTCCATATTTGTAAATAGCCATTGGTCTCCAATTTTGGCTAAAAAAGTTAAAGAAGAAGTTGCACTCAGCAGCGGTGGTTTATATACCATTAATTTCTCGTCGGCCGAACTACATGTACTCCGGGGCAGTATTGTGTTTTATAACATTACACTGAAACCGGACACCAATGTTTATAATGCTAAAAAACTACAGCACCTTGCCCCCAACAACCTAGTTGAACTTCAAATAAAAAGACTCACTATATCACACATACATCCGCTGCGATTATATTTCAAAAAGAAATTGGATATTGATGAAGTAATTATAAACGATCCGCAGGTTAATATAAGCTATAAACTAAACCATACTAAAGACACCGTATTGAAGGACAACCGGACGATATGGCAAAAGCTATCGAAAAATCTGCGTTCTGTTCACATTGGCAACATTATTTTGGGTGATATTAAATTCAGGTATGATGATTATTCGGGCAACAAAGTGGCGATATCTGAATTTAGGGAGATGAATGTGAGCGCTCACGATCTGCTAATTGACTCCGCAACACAGACTGACAAATCAAGACTGCTTTATTGCAAGGACATTACAGCCGAGTTAAATAACTACACCTTCAAAACAGCAAACGGCTTATATAGTGGCAAAGTTGATCATATTAAGCTTTCAATGCCAAAATCGCAGTTAAATATTGAAGGATTAACACTAAAGCCAATTAATACAGATGCTTTTTTTGCCAAGAGCCATAAGGATAAGTTTACCATGCATATGGATTCGGTTCAATTAAACCATTTTGACTTTTTAAGCTACCATAAATACCGCATTTTTAATGCTTCCAGTTTGGTTTTGCATAATGGTGGAATTGAAATTTTTGGCAACCCAAACCATACCAGACCGCCGACAGACAGGGTTGTAACCTTTCCTAATGTTGGTATTTTTAAAATAAATGCTGATATGAAGATTGATACGGTATTTATTAAGCATATAAATATTGCCTACACCGAGTATAATTCAAAAACAGATCAAACCGGCTCGCTTTTATTTAGCAATACCAGCGGCCAACTTTTAAACTTAACTACAAATCCTGCCGCTTTACAGAAAAACAACATTACCACTGTACAGTTAACCAGTTATTTTATGAACAGGGGCAAATTCAGCCTTCAAATGTCATTCAATTTAACTGATGATGATAAAAGCTTTAATTACAAAGGCAGCCTGGGGCCAATGGACCTTAAAATAGTAAACTCCGCCACGGTGCCCTTAACAATGGTAAAAGTAACTTCAGGAAGCTTGAAGCAGTTGGATTTTGACATACATGCCAACAAAAATAAGGCTACAGGAAAAATTACTCTTTTATATAATAATGCTAAAGTTAGTTTACTTAAGGTTGATACTGTTTTTGATAAGTTAAAACAACGCCCCTTTGCAACCTTATATGCTAACATTTTTATACTTAAGCACAATAATCCGGATGTTGAAGGAGGTAAACCCCGGACATGTTTTGTAAGCTACGTTCGTGAGCCGGATGTTCCGTTTTTCAAATATGCCTGGCAAACTTTACTAAGTGGCATTAAACCAAGTATCGGCCTTGATAAAAAAACACAGGATGCTACTATTGAGATGGCCAATCAACAGGCCATCAATAAACAGAACCGAAAATTAAAAAAACAACAAAGGATTCAAAGACGGGCCGAGCGTAAAAAAAAGCGCGACGAAAAGAAATTGGAAGCCGGCGTTTAGTAAACTAATCTTTATCTCTCAATTATATTTACCGGCTGTGCAACATTTTGCATCTCGGCTGCATCTTATCAATAAACAAAAAATTATGAAAAGAATAGCATACTCCATTTTTGCAATAGTGTTGTTTATCGGAACAGCATTTAATGCGTCGGCACAATCAGAACAAAGCAGATCTGTTTCCGGATTTAACAGCATCGCTTCGTCCGGGCCATTTGATGTTCACGTAAATATTAATGGCACTGAAAGCGTAAAAATCAACGCGAGCGCTGATATTGTTGATCAAATTGAAACCGTAGTGGAAGATGGGAAACTGCAAATCAGATTTAAACATCATTCGGACCATAACTATGAAAATGTTGGAAAAATTGATATTTATGTTACAGCAAAATCTATTTCAGCTTTAGTAAATGCCGGATCAGGTTCCATCAAAGTTGAAGGTATTGTAAGCGGCGATAACGTGAATATAACATTGAGTGGATCAGGAAACATTTCATCTTCGGTAAAATCCGGTAGTCTTCATGCTACCATCAGCGGTTCAGGATCTATCCGTTTAAATGGCAGTGCCGATGATTCAAAAGTTACTATCAGCGGTTCGGGTGAACTGAGTGGAAAGGAATTAAAAACCGGATCTGCAGCTGTTGTTATCACCGGATCAGGTAACGCCTATATTTCAGCCGAAAAAACCATTTCTGCACATATAGTAGGTTCAGGCAATGTTGTTTATAGCGGTTCTGCTACTGTTACCGAAAGCAAAACAATTGGCTCAGGAAGCCTTAGCAAAGGCGACTAAGATATAATGTTGCTGCTGCAATAAAAAAGCGATGTATCAATACATCGCTTTTTTATTGCAGCAGCAATTTCAAATTGATACCAAAATTGGTAAATGCCGTATTAAATGTTTGCGAAGTATACGGCCGGGTTATATTGGAGTCGTAAAACAAGCTGAGGTTAAAACGCTGGTTAATTACGTAGTCAATTGTTGGCCGTACGGTAATATTCTGTGCACCCGATGAAATTTGTGCCTGCGCAACATCGGCCTGATAAATAAGGGTCTTATTATCTTGTAAAGAGAAATCTACCTTAAAATTCACATCGTTATTTTGTTTGCGGCCGCTAAACCAACCAAAAGGCCACCTGAAATTTTTGGCATGATAGCCCCAGCCAAAAACCAGTACATTTTGGTTTTGTTGAGCCAGCTGGCTGTTTAACACGCTTAAACTTAAGGACCGGCTTTGGCGATACTCTAATGTAGCCGTCATGCTATTTTTAAACCGGCCGTTAAAACCAATTAAAGGCACAAACTGCTCAAAAATGGTTACCGTTGAAAATTGGTAGTACGGTAAAAAGTCGTTATTGGCATCTCTTGAACTAACGGCGCCATTTAATGCCTGGTATTGCAGCAAGGTGGTATATCCGCTTACGTTGTAGGACGAGCGATAGCCACTGGTAATATCTAAAGATTCAAAAACATCATTAAATGGTTTAATATGGCTTAACCCGTTATAGGTTATTTGCCAGTTTGGAATGGGAATATCTGGAAACTGACTCAAACTGGATGTTGATGCACTTCTACCCGTATAAGCCGCAAGGAATGCGGGCACAACCACATTTTGTGAGTTAGCACTATAACCATCAGCATAGCCGCCGGTTACCAAGCCTGTGGAGTTTGGATTGTCTTTACCCAATCTTTGCGAAATAATTAATCTGTCGGTCTCAAATTTCTCAAAGATTGGCGAGGTGTTATTAACCCCGCTGATTTTTGAAAAAGCCGTTGCCAATGTGAAATAAGAAATACTGTAATCGCCGCTGGTTACCGGGTTATAGCTTTGGATATTATCCGATCCGTCGATTGATTTAAAATTGGTTTGATAGGTATGATCCTGTGTTTTAAAGGCCATCAAATCAATCCGAAGATCTTTAAATGGCTGAACGGTACTTTTTAAATGAAGATCCTGGTTAAAGGTGGTTACATATAACTGATTTTGCAGCGTGTCCGTACTTATCCACCCATGTTGCAATGCCGTTTGCCGTAAATCTGCCTGGCTGCCAAACAGGAACGGAATACCCGGCGAATTATAAGTTAAATCCTCGCCCAGGAAATTAGATTGTGGTAAATAACCCGGAATAAATGTTCCTTCTGTATTAGTGTACGTGCCGCTTATGCTTTTTATACTTGTTAGTAAATTAACCAATATCCGGGTGAGTCCATTAGTATTATCGGCACTTGTCGCCTTTTTTATAAAAGAAAATTTCTTATAAAACTGATCAAAATTAAGCGTTGGGTTAAGCTGAATAGTGCGCGAATTCTGAATACTATTACCTACGTCAAACTGCGGGTCTTCTATTGCAAATAACGCCTGCCCCTGCCATGTAAAGTGCGTGCTGTAATGCGTTACTAAGGTTACCCAATCCAGTCCCGGTATTTTATTTACAGGTACGGTATAATTAATATTCAGCGTGTGATTGTAGTTGGTAGTACGCCCTAAATTTAAAATACGATCCCAAAGCGTATCTATCTTTAAACCATTAATACGCCCGGCCGGCTCATCAACGGTTGAAAGGTTTGTGGCATCCAGGTCCATCGTGAGTGATTTGGTCAAATTCCACCCGATACCATATATCCTGGTGATGTTAAATGTTTTATTGTAAGTGGTGGGTATGGGCACTTCATCCGTTGGATCATTATTCCTCAGGGTATTTTCCGAATAAAAACGATCAAAGCTTATACTATAATTCAGCCTTGTAGGTGCCAGGTCAAAGTTAATATCACGTATCAGGGCCAGCGTATTCTTTTTAATTATCTTACTAAAAGGACTATAATATTTAGGCTGTGTAGTAAAATTATAAGCAAGCGCAACATGATAAGTTTTCTCCAAATCCTGAAGCGTAGTAAAGTCATGATGCTCATATTCGGTATAAGCTACCGTTGCGTTCCAGTTTTCAAGATCCCAAATGTGGCTCGGCGCCTTGGCATCCGTTTTAGCCTTGTGAACATTGGTAAGGTTCAGGCTCGTTCGTTGGGTGTAACTTTCTGCTGCTTCCTTAATCGAATCACGCTTTTGTACACTTGGGGTATTGGCAAGTGTTTGCTTCAGCAAAATATCAGGCGCAGCAGGGTCGTATTGCGGTGTGCTTATCTGCTTCGATACATCGATATAGGCCGGTATGTGAACGCCGCTTTTGTCTGGAAATACTTTTCCAAGCTCAATATTTGCAGCTACATCATATCCGCCAACGTCATCAAGGCTGCGATCTTCCATTCGTGAATCGAGCGTACCAAATCCTGCCGTAGTTTTATTGCCGGATATAGTTACATTGGCAAAATCGGCCAGTTTAGCATTAAAATGGCCAACTGCGGCCCAACCACCCTGGTTATCAAAATCAGTTAAACGCAACTCATCAAACCAAACCGTGGCCGATTTGTCCATACCATCATCAGTGCTAGCCGTTGCAGGTGTTTTTAGCGGATTGCGAACACCCAGCATCACCGTTGTAACCTGGCTCAAATCAGGCTCACCCACTATGGTGATCTTATTATGACCATCCACCAACGTGTATGGCATTGTTAATGGCCAGGGCTGCCCGTTGTATTTTGCTGCATTACGGGCAAGCTTTGCGTTGGTTAACAGTGAAAGCTCCAGGTCGAGTTCATTGGCGGCAGGCCAAATGGAAGCAGGGTCTGTAGTAGGGGGTTGTGTAACCTGCAAAGGTATTTCATACTCATAATAATTGTTCACGTAATCGGCTCCCAAACGGATAAAGGCGCTAACATCATTATTCCTCAATGTAGTTCCTTCAGCGTGTATAAACATTTGTAAGTGTTTATATTTTCGCAGGTCATTGTTAAATAACCTGAAGGCAGCTCTTGAATATCCATCACGCAAGGCGCTTACCAAAACTGAAAGCGATTGCTCGTTTAATTTAGTATTGGCCTGCAAATTGGTATAATCTGTTTGACGTTGAATACCCGGAGGCACAACATATGGTATTGGCGTACGATTACCATTTTCTTCGATATTCACCGTTTCCACGTCTATGCTCGAATTATCAAGCGGCGGGTTAACTATCGAAGGATCGGCTATAACATTTGCCGGGTTATTTTCGGTGTTAAATGCACGCCACTCGCCGCGCACCAGTTGCAAGGTAGCAAAACGAAAAATTGCAGTGTCGGCAAAGCCGGTAAGGAATGTACGGATATAACGGATTGATTTAAAATCCTGAATACCGCCCACGGCCGACTCATACGCATTTATTGGAATACGAAACTGATACCAGGTTACATTTACTTTGCTTCCATTGGCCAATGTAACCGGCGCAATCACCTTGTCTGTGATGAAATTTTGCCCAACCACCATTCCCGACGGGTGAATAGGCACATGATACTGAAAATATTCATCATCCTGATCCATATTATTATCATGGTTTACATCTTCACCATCGGGAATAGATGTAGCCGCGGATGTCTGTAAACCAAGCAATGCTTGCGACTGTTGTGTGGTAGGCGAGTTACCTTCAGTTCCGTTATACCTGCTGTAACGTTGTAATATACCCGCCCCTGCCCTGTCCAAAGCTGGCCCCTGGTAATATTGATAATCATCTGATGACGGATCCGCAGCAAAAGCAGCTCCGGCTGTAGCGCTTACTTGTGCTTTAACCTTCTGTACCACGCCGGCAAACTTTGTCTGTTCGTCTGCATCATTTAAACCATCCAAACCAATATCCTGCAGTGCGCGTGAATTTGGGTCGCTATCAAAAGAATTTACCACAGGCTGCAACTTAGGCACCCGGCCCCAGTTAGTTTCTATTACATTAGTGAGTGTGCCATCAACTGGCAAGCCGTTTTCCAAACTTTTTTGCCCATCCTTTAATATATCTTCAGAAATATTACCCAGGTTAAAATAAAGTTCACCACCGGTTGAGTTCGGCTTGTTAATAAACGGATCCATCACCCAAAACTCAATATACTGAACATTTAGTGCCTGAAAATCATTTGAATTAAGACCACGGAAAATACCGCCCCAGTTTCCTGCGGGGTTGGCGAGCGTTCCGTCACTGTTTACATTTGTTGTGGTATAGTTGTAGGGTCCGCGGATAGATGGATAGTAGGCAAGGTCAAAAGTTGCGATAGGCAATGGTGACCCGGTTGGCGATTGTTTAAACGGAAATACTTCCGTTTCAATTACCTGCCTTACATAATTATTTGAAAGCTCATTCCTGTTAATCGGAATAGTTGAACCGGTGTAAAATATAGGGTCGATATTATAAAAGGCCAGCCTCGCACGGTGGTAACCATAACTCAGGTCATTAAAATTATTGGCTTCGGTAAACATTTGAGGAGTACCTGAAATTTGCCAACCCGTTGAACTATTCAGCTGAATTATTGACTGGCTATTTTCAAAGTCATCCAGATACGCTGTTCCGTTTTTTGACCCTGCAAAGTTCAGCGCCGAGGGGCTGCCGGGCAACAAATCGGCAAACTCACCATTAAATGATATTGACGAAGGTACTTTGGTATGTATCAGCGGAATTTTATCGACCAGCCGGGTAAGCAACCTCGATGGTGAATTATAATTTACATCAAACCCGTATATGGTGTTTGAGATTGATTCCTGCCCGATAATTTCATTTTGAGTTATAGGCTGTTCTGTTAAGTGCATTATGGTAGCACCGATATTTAAATTATCATTTACGTGATAATTTAGCCGGGCACCATATAACGATTTCTGTTGCACGCCAAATAATGCGTTATTTTCAACATTTACAGTAATAGGCTGCCCCGATGCCAATAAGGCAGTATTCAATATGCGGATACGGCCGGCACTGTAATCAACTGTATAGTCCGTTCCCTCAACCAATTTCAAGGCGCCCGCGGTCACTACAACAGAACCTTGCGGAATATTAACGGCATTTAATTGATAGTCGGACCCGCCGGTTGCGCTGTAAGTTCCTTCAATAGTATACCTGTTTAACTGCGGAAAAAGCTGCTGTGCTACTGTTTGGGTAGAATCATATAACGGCTGATAAACATAACGTTTAATCAAATCCGTTTCGCCCGGATTAAATTGTTTGCTTAAATCAGCACCAAACGGCTCCAACACGGGGAAAATAAGGAGACCATTTTGAGGATCTATAGTTATTCCCGGCAAAAAGTCAAAATAGCCGTCAGGTTGTTTATTTTGTTGCTGGTCGAGGTTATCCAAATCTGTAAGTTGTATCCAGAGCTTGCTTTTGGTGTTTTGCCCTTCCTCCATTATCGGTTTCTGTATACCTGATTGATCATCCAAACGCGAAATAGTAAGTTTAAAATTGTTAGGACTGATTTGATAGGCATTTAACGGGTAAATGTTTTTCATCATCAGGTTCCAGGTGGGCAAATTGGTTTTTAACAATTCGTTTTTAAGCAACTTTACAAATAAAACCTTTGGTGTATTCGGATCAACGGGCACATCTGAAGAAAATTCACCTACCTGGTATTGTGTGCCATTATAAGTATACTGATAAGCCACTGCCAGCACCTCATCATTATTAAGCGGGTAGTTAAGTGAAATAAATCCCAGTTGAGGGTGTAGCGTATACTCCTTACTGGTTAACAAACGGGCATAAGTTAATTTGGCGTAGTTATCTGAGTTGCCAGACGAAGCAAAGTAAGTTGAAATAGTATTTTTAGGATCGTTAGTCAACCTTGCGTTTACCGGTAAATTACGAAGCAAAGAGTTGGATTCCTGCGGGAAACCGGGTCCCTGGAAACCAGCTGGAAGTCCGGAATACCCCGGCCCGCCCTTAACAAGCGTTGTATTATATGGACTATTTTCGCCCAGATCTGTAAATGCTAATATATCCCTTGAACCGGTGGTGCTATTGATCCGGTTAGTTACCCATACCTCAATTTTTGTAATATTTACATTTGAGCTGATGATGGGAATATTGGCAAGTGCCTTATTATAGTTGTTTCTGAAAAATTGCGATAAGAAGAAGTGTTTATTAGCATCGTAATTAGACGACGACAATTTAAAATTACCTTGCTGTGCGCCATTTTTTATGGTGATACTTTGTGATTGTGACCGCTGCTGTGATAAAATAGTGGTAACATCCAGCTTACCAAATTTAAACTGAGCTTTTACACCAAATAAGGCCTGGCTGCCTGTAATTAACGTTGTATTGAGTGGCATACTCACCGTACCCACTTCTATCTTTTGTATAATCTCGTCCTTATGGCCTGTATATTCCAGTTTAATTTGATTTTCAAACTGGAACTGGGCGTCGGTGTTATAATTGGTGGTAATTTTTAATTTATCGCCTATAGTACCGGTAATGTTTAATTGTATTTTTTGGTCAAAATTAAAGTTAAACTGATCACGCTGCCGGGTACTGAACAACGGATTTTGATTCTCGTTGATTTGACCGGACATGATAGCCTGAGCCGAACCCTGGGGCCTTATATCGATAGT
This sequence comes from Bacteroidota bacterium, assembly GCA_013286985.1. The sequence goes on from JABDEQ010000048.1 coordinate 9,739, forward strand.
CGATCCGCCAAATATCTGATCAAAAGTTTGGCTCCTTATCTTTATCTGCGGAATAAAGCCGGGCTGCTGCGATTGATAAGCATAATTATCGGATAGTTGCTGAAAATAGGCTCTTTGGTTTTCTCTTTCTCTTAAATGTAAATATTGTTCAAACGTGAGATATTGTGGTGGACGATATAATAGGTTGCCAACCCTTTCATATAAAATATACATATTGAGATTAGGGTCATACTCAATAGTACGCACAAGGTTAGGAGGGTCAATATCAAATACCCCTTCCTGCAGGCGTATATTTCTTGGATCTTTTGAATTATCAGGAACCTTTACCGTACCCGTATCTCTTTTACCCGAAGTTTGTTGTGCAAAAACATTCCCCAATCCGCAAAATGCAGAAAGAAAGAAGATGCTTACAAATACTTTTGAGGTAAAAATTTTAATCAAGGTCAGGGTTCAAATTATATAAATTTCTATAAACTTTTTAGTGCTCCTTTTATCAATTGTTCAACGGTCATATCTCCGCTATTTCTATTTAGTTCCTGTTCTATCACTTTTTCTGCAGCATTTCGCACAAATCCCAGCATTACCAATGCAGAAAGCGCTTCTTCTTTAACCGTTTTATTTAGCGGCGCCGGGCTTAAAGTATCTGACCCTTCTTTTTTCAGCTTGTCCTGTAACTCCAGAATAATGCGCTGGGCAGACTTTGGACCGATACCCTTTATACGTTGTATTAAGGATACATTGCCCGAAATAATTGCATTTTGAATTTCTTCGGGCGTTACAGATGACAGCATCATCCGGCCGGTATTAGGCCCAATACCCGATATTGATATTAAATGCAAAAATAAACGGCGTTCGCCCTCGTCGATAAACCCATACAAGGTATGCGCATCCTCTTTTACGTGTAACCAGGTAAACAGTTTACACCTTTCGTTATTTCCGAGCTTTGAATAGGTATTTAAAGAAATATTGATGTGATACCCCACCCCACCGGCATCAATTACCACAAATGCAGCGTTTTTAAAAACTAATTTACCATCAATATAAGCGTACATGTTTTGTCAAATTTTCGGCTGGAGGTTTATTTTCCTAATAATTGTTTTTCTTTTTCCTGGGCATCAACAACGGCAATGGTTATCATATTTACTATTTCTCTAACCGAGCTGCCCAGCTGCAATACGTGCACCGGCTTTTTCAGTCCAAGCAAAATTGGGCCAACCGCCTCAGCTCCACCCATTTCCTGCAATAATTTATAAGCTATGTTACCCGATTCCAGATTCGGAAAGATAAGGGTATTTGCGGGTTTTCCTTTTAATGTTGAAAAAGGAAAATTATCGGCAAGTAAATCAGCATTCAGGGCAAAGTTTGCCTGCATATCGCCATCAATAACCATATCAGGGTATTTGTCGTGCAGTATGCGCACCGCTTCGCGCACCTTTTCAGGTATCAATCCCTCATTTGATCCAAAGTTGGAATAAGAAAGCAAAGCAACACGCGGATTAATATTAAACTGTTTAACTGAATGCTCAATCAGCACAGTTATATCCACCAGATCCTGAACCGATGGGTTCACATTCACCGTTGTATCACCAAAAAATATAGGTCCTTTTTTGGTAATCATCATGTACATACCAGCTACACGGCTAACACCATCGCCAGTACCAATAATCTGCAAAGCAGGCTTGATGGTGGTTACATAATCTTTTGTTAAACCAGATATAAGCGCATCGGCTTCGCCAAACTGAACCATGCAGGCACCATAATAATTCCTGTCGTGCAAAAGCTTTCTCGATTCATAAAGTGTTACCCCCCTGCGCTGGCGTTTGCTGTATAAATAATCGGCATATTCTTCAATGCGTTCGCAATTTTCGCTTGGGTCAATGATGTGGACATCGCCAAGGTCAATCTCATTTTCACGCATTATTTGCTTTATCTTCTCAATATTGCCCAGTAAAACCGGGGTAGCAATGCCCTCTTCTTTTACAATTTGGGCCGCTTTTAAAATTTTATAGGTATCAGCCTCAGCAAAAACTATTTTTTTAGGATTTTGCTTTGCTTTATTGGTTAAACTCCGCAGCAGCTTATCATTGATACCAATCCTCAGCCTCAATTCCTCTCTATAGGCATCCCAATCGCTGATGGCCAGTCTTGCAACACCCGAATCAACTGCCGCGCGGGCAACAGCCAATGATACTTCGGTAATAAGGCGCGGGTCCATCGGTTTGGGAATAATATAATCCCTGCCAAATTTTAAATTGGTGGTATTATAGGCCAGGTTCACGGATTCCGGTATTGGTTTTTTGGCCATTTCGGCAATTGCATTTACCGCGGCAATTTTCATTTCTTCGTTAATAGCCGTGGCCCTTACATCCAGCGCGCCTCTGAATATGTATGGAAACCCGATTACATTGTTAACCTGATTAGGAAAATCTGACCTTCCGGTAGCCATTATAATATCTTTACGGGCATTTATTGCCAGATCATAAGCAATTTCGGGCTCAGGATTAGCCATAGCAAAAACAATAGGATTTTTTGCCATTCCTTTCAGCATATCCGGTGTCACTACATTTCCGGCAGAAAGTCCGACAAAAACATCGGCATTTTTCATAGCCTCTGCAAGTGTCTTTATATCCTTTCTGTCGGTAGCAAATTCCATCCGGATGTCGTCAAGGTCTGTGCGGGCGGGTGTAATCAAACCGTTGATGTCAAACATCACCAGGTTTTCTTTTTTTACTCCCAGGGCAAGGTACATTTTTGAGCATGACACCGCAGCGGCTCCTGCACCGTTCACAACCATTTTTATTTTGTCCAGCTTTTTTCCTTGTATTTCGCATGCATTCATCAATGCCGCGCCCGAAATAATTGCTGTTCCGTGCTGATCATCGTGCATCACCGGAATTTTCATTTCGGCTTTCAGGCGGCGTTCAATTTCAAAACAGGTTGGGGCCGAAATATCTTCGAGGTTTATGCCTCCAAAAGTGGGTTCAAGCGCTTTAACAATGGCTACAAATTCATCAACTGTTTTTGCATTAACTTCGAGGTCAAAAACATCTATATCAGCATAAATTTTAAACAACAGTCCTTTACCCTCCATAACCGGTTTGCTTGCTTCGGGGCCAATGTTTCCCAGGCCCAATACAGCTGTTCCGTTAGTGATTACACCTACCAGGTTACCCTTGGCAGTATATTTATAAACGTCTTCAATATTATCTGCAATACGTAAACAAGGCTCAGCCACACCAGGCGAATAAGCCATGGATAAGTCACGTTGCGAATTGGTGGGTTTTGTAGGTACTACCTGTATTTTACCGGGGCGTCCCTTTGAATGGTAATTTAATGCGTCCTGGTTACGGGTGGGTTTATTCATTTTATCAGTTTCAAGTACACAAAATTACAACTCTTTTTAGCCGAAAACAGCATAAAAAAGGCCCAAAACGTAAAGATTGAGCCTGATAGAAAAATCATTACAGAGTGATCTGAAAATGAATACGATGTAAATTTTAGATAACTCATGATAAAGGATTGGTTCTGATTTTTTCAATATTTAAAGGTCCAAACCAGTAAAATGTACTGGGTTTGGTGCTTATATCTTCCTTAACCTTTACTTATCCTGATGGTCATCCCTGGTTGGAGATGATTTTTCTTTAAACCGTTCATTGATCTTATTTTTTCGACTGAAGCGCCTTCAAATTTTGATGCTATGCTACTCAAAGTATCGCCTGCCTTAACTTTGTAAGTTATGTATTCGGCATGATGTTTTACCGAAGATTTGTCGTCAGTTTCATCTACCGTTTCCTTTAATTTGAGTCGTTGCCCAAGTACGACTTTGTTGCTGTGCAAATGATTCCAGGCTTTAAGATCGCTCAGCTCAATACCGTAAGTATCTGCTACATCGCCAAGCGTTTCGCCGCGCCTTACCCGGTGATAAGATGGAATATCCTCTTCTTTCTTTGCTGCATATGGCGCATAAAAGCTTTGCGGCGATTGAGGAACAATATTGCTGTTATTTAAAGTTTCGTATAGTGCGCTGTATTTTTCCTTGTCAATTTGAGGGATAATTAACCGGCGTGGCACCTTGCTGGTTCCATTAATAATTTGCCTTTTATAGGCAGGGTTTAAAATAGCCAGATCTTTAACATCAACATTTAATGTTTGGGCAATTGCAGCCAGCGACACATACTTGTTTACCAGAACGGTGTCTGTTTTCATTGCAAAATTGCAAGGCTGTGGTACTATATTGAGTTTGTTGTAATAATTCATTATGTAAGCCACAGCAATAAATGCCGGCACATAGCCACGGGTTTCAACAGGCAAATACTGGCGTATCGACCAAAAATCTGTCGCGCCACCGGCTTTATCAATTGCATGTTCAACATTACTTTTGCCACAGTTGTATGATGCAATGGCAAGCAGCCAGTCGCCAAACTCTTCATAGGCATCTTTGAGGTAAGCTGCAGCCGCATAACTGGCTTGTATCGGGTCGCGGCGCTCATCAACATAATCATCAATATTAAGGCCATATAGTTTACCGGTGGTAAACATAAATTGCCACGGACCAGTAGCACCTACCCTTGAAACAGCATACGGATCAAGCTTTGATTCTACTATCGATAAATATTTGATTTCGTCGGGAATACCAGCATCATGAAAAGCTTTTTCATAAATGGGGAAATAATATTTCGTTAAGCCCAAAACATGGCCCATCTCATCGCGGTTATGCGAGTAGATTTCGATATAGCTTTGCACATATTCGTTATAATCTAACTGAATATCTTTTTTGATAGAATCAAGCCGGTGTTTAAATATTCCGCTTTGAGCCGTTAAGGGAGCTGGCTGGTTAACTACCGGAACAACAATTGTGTCCTGATAATTAGCTGCAACATTTTGGAACGCATTATCGCTATTAGTTAAGATTTTAGTTGCCGGGATAAAAGATGGAGAAGCCTTAACAATTTGTAGCGATATAAAACAGATAATTAAAGTAAATAATCTCTTCATTCTTCAATGGGTTTAAACCAATACACCTATGTCACCAACTTACTAATATATTAACTTTCTATAGTTCAAGGAAATATTTAGAAAAATTCAATAGTTCCTGCTCTTCAAAATGCCGCGTTAATAATTGTAAACCTAACGGCAATCCGTCGTTATTATTGCCCGCAGGTAAAGAAATTGCGGGCGCCCCGGTTAAAGAAGCTTGTACGGTAAATATATCAGAAAGATACGTTGTTACCGGATCTTTTTCTTTTCGTCCTAATGGAAAAGCGGGTTCAGGTGCGGTAGGTATCAGTATAAAATCGTATTCTTTTAAAATAGCATCTGTTTTTTCTCTTATTAAACGGCGCACTTTTTGGGCCTTTGCAAAATAGGCATCATAATACCCTGCACTCAATACAAAGGTGCCCAGCATTATACGGCGCTTTACCTCTTTTCCAAAACCTTCGGATCGCGATTTTTTGTAGGTCGATAATAAATCAGTTGCCGCAGGGCTGCGGTAACCGTAATGTACCCCATCATATCTCGAAAGGTTTGATGACGCTTCGGCCATAGCAAGAACATAATATGTCGGCACTATATAATCCAGAAACTCAAAAGCAATAGGCTTAACAGTATGTCCGTCAGCCCTCAACTTATCGATATATTTAGCGAGTGCGTTTTTAACTTCAGAGTCAACACCCGGGCTTGACAAAGCTTCCTGTAAATAGGCAATCTTTTTGGGACCTGGTTTTTCTATATTTTCCTTAAAAGATGGAACTTTAACATTGGCCAAGGTGCTATCGTATTCATCAGGCCCGGCCATAACTTCTAATAAAAGCGCTGCATCTTCTACTGACTTTGTTATAGGCCCAATCTGATCAAATGAGGATGCGTAAGCAATAATTCCATGCCTTGAAATACGACCGTAGGTAGGTTTTAATCCAACCAAGCCACAAAAGGCTGCGGGCTGTCTTACAGAACCTCCCGTATCGGTACCAATCGCCGCGTGGCACATTCCCGCCTGTACGGCAACCGCCGATCCACCGGATGAACCACCGCCAACACGCGTGTTATCTGCAAAGTTTTTTACGGGGCCATAAAACGAGTTTTCATTAGATGCTCCCATTCCAAACTCATCGCAGTTGCAACGGCCTATAATCACAGCATCTTCTGCTAACAAACGCTCAACAATCGTTGATGAATAAACAGAAGTAAAGCCTTGTAAAATTTTTGATGATGCGCTAACCTTATGGTCTTTAAAGCATATATTATCTTTAATGGCAATAACCATACCGGCAAGCTTGCCGGCAGTGCCCTGTTTTATACGGGAGTCAACATTGCGGGCGCTAACAAGCGCGTCACTTTCAAACACTTCGTTAAAAGCGTTTAAATGAGTATTTGAAGCAATTTTATTCAGATAGCCTTTTACCAGTTTTTCAACAGTAACCTCTCCAATTGCAATCTCTCTCTTTATTTCGCTTAAAGAGGCAAAAGATTTAGTCATGGGGCTAAAATAAAAAACTTATCCGTTGAAATATAAAATATCAACAGATAAGTTTGTAATTTGATAAAAAGAATAAAAAAATATCCTGCCTAAAATTAAACTTTAGGCTTTTCTTCTGGAGTTGGAGTTGAAGCAGGAGGAGTTGTAGTGGTGGTTGTGGTAGTATTGTTGGTACTGCTACTTTCGCCATTTGAAGCATCTTTAAACTCTTTCATCCCCTTGCCCAGGCCTTTCATTAATTCAGGAATTTTTTTACCTCCAAAAAACAGCACAAGTACTAACAAAATTAAAATAATATGCTGCGGTTCTAATAGTCCCATGATTTGAATTTTTTATATACGTTAATTTTTATTTTGATTTCTTAATTTAATTTTATTTGGTCGATGTTCCGGCATTGGTATCCGGTGTATCATGTACGTTTTCTGCTACATGTTCAGTTTGCAATTCCTTATTTTCTTCAGCAATGTTATGTTCAGCAACATTATGCGTAGTCTCGTTGTTATTATAGTGCGTATCGCTTACAGGCACCGAATTTTGCGCAGGACGAATAACGCCGGCTGCCGCAGTTGTTTCAGTACTGGTTGAAGAAGGCTGATCCTGCTGATGAGCAGCTGCAGCTTCATCTAATTTTTTTTCCTCTCTTTTTTCCTCGAAACTGTTAATCTGGTTATTAATTTCCCGCTTAACCCCTTCCGATGCGTCTTTAAAGTCGCGAATACCCTTACCCAACCCACGTGCTATTTCAGGAAGCTTTTCGCCACCAAAAAGCAATAACGCGATAAAGATAATTATCAGCATGTCTGATGAAAAAAGATTGCTAAAAAATAAAAGAACCGGAGTATGCATCTTTTCTAATTTAATCTACAAATATAGAGAATAAAATATTATAACGTTTAAAAACTAGTTTGGCGCCAGCCAAATTTTAGGATTTACAGGTGTCATTCCTTTATACAAATCAAATGTAACAATGGCTTCGCCTGTTGTTGCATCGGTAGCTACTGTACCTATCACCTCTTTTGTATTAACCTTTTGACCTTCTTTTACATTATATGATCGCAAATTTGAATAAGCCGTAAAGTACTCACCATGTTTTATAACTACTAAAAATGTGCCACTAACATTTGAAATACGTGTTACCTGCCCCTGGAATACTGCTCTTACCGAAGCTCCCGGATTGGTTTTAATATCCCATCCGTAGCTTTCGTTTTTGATGCCTTCGTTATCCATATATATTCCAAAGCCCTGTTTTACGCTTCCGTTTGCAACCGGCCACGGTAATGCCCCTCTGTTACCCAAAAAGTCGCTTGATAATTTAGCTGCTTCGGGCGTTGCATTCAATACCTCGCTCGTGGTCGAATTTTTAGTAATTGCTTTCGCCTTTGGAACAGCTGCTACCTCTTTATTTTCGGCTTTTGCTTTGGCTTCTGCGGCTTTTTGCTCTGCCCTCGCCTGTTCTTCTGCTTTACGCCTGGCCTCCTCAATCTCCCTGCGGATAGCTGCATTTATTTCCTTATTGGTCTTAGCTATTTTTCTTTGAACATCCTGCTGCTGCTGCTTTATCAAACCTTCGTGCTTTGATAAATCGGCCACCACCTGTACCTGGTTGTTTTTCTCAACCCCAAGGGTTTCTTTTTCCTTCTCCTGGTCAACCAGCAAACTGCTTTTCTCTTTTTTACTTTTATCCAGCTCGTTTATCTTAACATGCAATTCGGTCTGCGTTTCTTGTATATAACCGGCCTGTCTTTCACGGTAAGTTCCAATCTGTTGTAAATATTTTAAACGTTTGTAAGCCTGGTTAAAGTCTTTCGCCGCAAAAATAAACATCAGCTTATTATATGCACTTTGATTGCGGTAGGTAAAAAGAACCATCGCAGCATACTCTGTTTTCAGTTGGGTTAACTGGCTTTGCAGGTTATGAACATAATTATTACTTTCGGATATTTGGTTGTCCAGGTTTCTGACTTCCGAGTTTATGTTTTTAATTTTTTCTTCCCGCAGTCCAATCTGTTGCTTTAAAATATTCAGCTGCTTTAAGGTAGCTTTCTTATTATTTACGGTTTCCTGGTATTCGTGATTAAGCTCTTCCAATTGCTTGGTAAGCTCTTCCCGTTGGTGTTTTAATTCGGTACTGGTTTGCGCATGTGCTGCAATTGCAGCAAAAACAAATATTAAAAGGAATAATATTTTAATAAACTTCATCTCTTATGTAAACTTGTTTAACGCAGGCCGTTATTTAATATTTGTTTATTGCGTACTATTAATTTACCGGGGTATACCTTGAAGGAATACTAAAAGGAAAATCAAGTGCCTGGTCAAAATCAACTTTTATGTAGTGCAAATTAACCAGTATTTTTTTATCTTTTACTATAGATGATATATCTATTTGCGATGGCATGGTTCTGTTATCAGCCTGAATGAATACACTGTTAACAACCTGCAATGATTGGGCCGTACTTTGATTATCAAGATTTGTTTGGTTAACCTTCAAATCGGCGTCAATCAAAACTTTATAAACAATACCCTGCATATTACCTGTTATTGTAGTAATGCCGTTAGCAGTATCAAAGGTGCCATCTTCACTTAATAATTCAGGAATGGCATTACCAATTAATAATGATTCGATAGTTTTATAATTAACCTGCTTACCTGCAATTGTATTTAAATAACTGAAAGGCTGTTTGATATACACACTCTGCAAACGATTAATCACCAAAATGCTATCGGGTGTAATTAAAGCACGGGCAACCTCAATGCCGGCAATGGCGGTTATTGATACCCATATTTTTTGATCCCGTTTGATACGGATGTTGAGTGTAACGTCATTGCTGCTGCCGCCAATATTCAGCTTTGTGCGAGCCTTGCCAGAGAAAGAATCAAAGTTGATTTGAGCCGATTTAATGGCATTTATTTTTGCCACTTTACTATCAATTGCCTTTGAGGTAGTGTCAGTTGTGTTTCTTTTAGCAATAATTTGTTTTTTTGCCTTACAGCTCACTATCGCTAACAACAAACAAATTGTGAACAATTTTATATAGGCGGCTCCGCCACGGAAACTGCCATATAAAACTTTATTCGATGTATTTTCTTTCATTTATTTTTTGGTCTAAAATAGGCGATTTATCACCATTTGCTTTTGCTTTTTTCCAATTCTCAACAGCAACGTCAATATTGCCCAGATGGTACATAATATCACCATAATGCTCTGATTTTACGGCACTTTTATCCTTATCATGAGCCAATGCCTTCTCCATCCATTCTTTTGCCGCAGCGTAATCTTTTTGTTTAAATAATATCCAGGCATAAGTATCTTCAAATGATGCATTATTGGGTTGCAAATCATTTGAATGTTTTGACATGGCGGCTGCCCTATCCAGCTTTTCGCCCCGTACAGATAAATAGTAAGCGTAATTGTTTAAAGTAAAAACGTTATCGGGATTATAGCTCAACGCCTTTTCGTAAGCTTCGTCAGAGCTTTTATTATCTTTCAAATCGTGATAACAATCACCTAATGACGAATAGCTTTGCGAAAGCAGATCTTTATCCTGAAACTCTAACGTGGTTGCATTTTTTATGTAACCTAAAGCTTTATTAACATCCTTTTTTTGCAACCAGGCAACACCTACCAGGTAATTCATCCAGGCTTGATTTGGGAAAAGAGACAAAGAGTTTTCACCATCTTTAATAGCGCCGTCAAGATCGTTATCCCCCAATTCAATCCGCACTAATTGCTCCTGTACCTCATAAACCTGGCTATTAAGCGCTATCGATTTCTGATACATTGCTTTGGCATCCTTTATCTTATCATTTTGCAAAAGCATATCTCCGTAAATGGCATATGCACGGGAATCGTCAGGATGTGCCACAGTAATTATCCGGCTCAATTCCAATGCACTGGCTTTAGCATCGGGATCAGGGAATTTGGGGATGTAACCCAATACGATTTTTATTTTTTGGTTGATATCAATATCTGGAATAGCAAAAGCCATGGTAAGTTCATCATAACTGGCTTCGTAATTTTTTTTATCCCTGTATACATCAGCTAACGCCAGGTGGACCAAGCCATTGTCGGGAGCATTCTTTTCTGCAGTTTGCAATACTTTTAACGCTTTATCATTAA
>JABDEQ010000049.1 GCA_013286985.1 Bacteroidota bacterium
AAGCTATATTGTTGGTATACGGAGCCCAGATCTGATAGGCCGGCATACCGCCAAATATCTGGTTGGTCCACAAAATTGTGGTGTCTTTCGCTTTGTAATCGTTAATTTCTTTTTGTGTGGATTGGGCGCCAAGTACATCTGCCTGCCCTAAAGTTTTACCCTGAAATGCAGGAGTAAAATACAAGAAACATATCACTAAAAAAATTGCTGCAATTAAAAAGTGAATGCCATTCCGCTTGAACCAGTTATTCATCTAAGTTTTATAAAGGGGATAATTTTATTTCTTCAAAAATATAAATTAGTATGGGAAAAGGAATTATAATGTGTTTATTAAAATATTATGCTCTTCCCCTGAAAAGAAAGAACACGCCAATAAGTATAACAATACTTACGAGATAGGATATTGTAATAACTTTTGTAAACTCTTCCCTGTTTCTGCGGATGGTAAAAAAGTTATAGAGTGCCAGGCCGCCTAAAACAACCCAAAAAAACCAGTTAATATGATTTCGGGTAGTAAACAGGGCTATATTAATAGCCACAACAATAAAATTGGCAATTATTAAAAGAGTAGATTCAGGAGTATTATTATGTCTTCGGCGGCGTTTATATACTTCTTCTGGCAGCATAATTGCTATTTTATCTCTTCGTAATCAATAAATTCGCCCTCAGAATCAGGTATTGATCCTTTTTTAGTGTCGGGTTTATAATCAACTTTTATTTTGCCCACAGGTGCACTGTTGGTATAGTTTTGTTGTTGACTGTGCTGTTGTTGCGCCTTGTTTACCACTTTTTGAAAAAGCATTGGTAAAAAAATACGGGCAAGTGTCCTTAAAACGTAGATGACCAAAATGACCATCAAAAGGAAATCCAATAATTCTCCCATTTTGTAAAAAATTAGCCTGCAAATATAATATTATAACGGCAAAAATGTTTTGTTATGATTTTGCGTTAATTATCGACAAATTATTTGCGGGTTTTGTTACAAGTAAAATCTATTCATGATCTGAAAATGACAATAGGGCAATAGTTTATCAAAATTTCTCTTCCATCATTTTTTCAAGGGCAAACATTTCATCACGCAATTTGGCTGCCAGTAAAAAGTCCATGTTTTTGGCGGCGGCAAGCATCTCTTTTTTGGTGTTTTCGATTGATTTCTTTAAATCGGGCTTGGTCATGTACTGAACAATAGGATCTGCCGCCAGTGAGGCGGTGTCCATTTCTACATAAGCCTTTTGTACGCCTCCCTTAAAGTCAACCACCGAGGTTTGTTCAATAATCTCACTTTTTGTCTTACCAACAGTTCTGGGAGTGATGCCATGTTCGGTATTATATTTTATCTGAATATCCCGACGACGATTAGTTTCATCCATCGTGATCTGCATCGAATCGGTAATCTTATCTGCATACATAATAACTCTTCCCCGGTCATTCCTTGCAGCACGGCCAATGGTTTGTATCAGCGAACGTTCTGAACGCAGGAATCCTTCTTTATCGGCATCTAAAATAGCTACCAGAGATACTTCGGGTAAGTCCAGGCCTTCGCGCAGCAGGTTAATACCTATCAATACGTCAAATTCACCCAAACGTAAACCTCTTAAAATTTCTACCCGTTCCAGGGTTTTTACTTCTGAGTGAATGTAGCGACACTTAATACCCAGCCTATCCATGTATTTAGCCAATTCTTCGGCCATGCGTTTGGTTAAGGTAGTTACCAATATACGGTCGCCCATTTTTATGGTTTTATCCACTTCATCCAGCAGATCATCAACCTGGTTAATTACCGGGCGGATGTCAATCACCGGGTCAAGTAACCCGGTAGGACGGATTACCTGTTCAACTACCACACCGCCTGATTTTTCTAATTCAAAATCGCCTGGAGTAGCACTTACATAAATAGTTTGTGGTGCCAGTCCCTCAAATTCCTGGAAATTTAATGGACGGTTATCCATTGCAGCAGGCAAACGGAACCCGTATTCAACCAATGATATTTTACGCGAACGGTCACCGCCGTACATCGCCCTGATCTGCCCTACGGTTACGTGGCTCTCGTCAATCACCATCAGGTAATCATCGGGGAAATAATCCAGCAAACAGAACGGCCTTGCTCCGGGTTGGCGGCCATCAAAAAAACGCGAATAATTTTCAATACCTGAGCAATAGCCCAGTTCGCGTATCATTTCTAAATCGTAATTAACCCTTTCTTCCAGGCGCTTGGCTTCGAGGAACCTGCCGTCACTAATAAATTGTTTTTTTCGCGTTTCCAGCTCTTCCTGTATGGCCCATATAGATTGGGTGAAGCGTTCGCGCGGAGCAACATATAAAGTAGCAGGGAACAGTACCATGTGCGTCATTTTCTCCATGGTTTTCCCGGTGGTAACATCAAAAGTGGTTAACTCTTCAATATCATCCCCGAAGAACGAAACCCGGTAAGCATGATCCATATAAGCCGGAAAAATATCTACAATATCGCCCTTTACCCTAAAGGTACCGCGTTTAAAGTCGGCTGTAGTACGTGAGTAAAGAATCTCAACCAGCCTATGCAAAAAGGCATTACGACTAATGCGGGTGCCCACAGCAAAACGGAATACCGAATCTTTAAAGTCATCCGGGTTTCCCATACCATAAATGCAGGATATGGACGAAACAACAATCACATCCCGCCGCCCCGACATTAATGCCGATGTTGTACGTAGTCTTAGCTTTTCAATCTCTTCGTTTATTTGCAGGTCCTTTTCAATATAGGTATTAGTAGTAGGTATAAAGGCCTCGGGCTGATAATAATCATAATACGAAACAAAATAGTTTACCGCATTATCCGGAAAAAACTGTTTAAACTCGCCATATAATTGTGCCGCCAGTGTTTTGTTATGGCTTAATATCAGCGTAGGCTTTTGTGTTTGCGCTATCACATTGGCAATGGTAAAAGTTTTACCCGAACCGGTTACACCAAGCAGGGTTTGAAACGGATCGTTATTATTTACGCCCTCAACCAGTTGCCTTATGGCTTCGGGCTGGTCGCCGGTGGGTTGATATTGAGAGGTGATGTTGAAATCCATAGAATATGTAAAAATACGAATTAGTGATTAGAGTTTGGAGTTTAGCAATTAGTTTGTCTAATTTCCCTTTTTCATTAATCAAAAATATAAACAGACAGTGACAACGTTATGTCAGCAGGGTTATGTCAGCATAAATTATTGTAGATTTATTGTTAATTAACATCCAATTGACAAATTTTACGGTGGATTTGTTTTTGATTGAATTTTAGACCCGGTCTCATATCTCATATCTGAATTATGATCTTTATCCTCAATAAAACTAATACCATTGCCAACACGTTTCTGGCCGAATTGCGTGATGTTAATATTCAGCAGGATAAAGCGCGCTTTCGTACCAATCAGGAAAAACTTGGCCAGATACTGGCTTATGAAATAAGTAAAACACTAAAATATACCGAAAAGGAAGTACAAACACCCCTTGGTTTCGCCAATGTTGGGCTACCTGCCGAGTCGCCGGTTATAGGAACCATACTACGCGCCGGATTGCCATTTCAACAAGGTTTTCTGAATTATTTTGATCAGTCGGCCGCTTTGTTTGCCACGGCATATCGTAAGATTAAAAAGACAGGCGCTTTTATTATTAATATCGATCATATTTCATCGCCCAATTTGGATGGCAAAATATTGATTATGTGCGATACGATGTTGGCAACGGGTCAAAGCATAGTGCAGGTTTGTAAGGAGATAATTGCCCAGTACGATATTAAAGAGCTGCACATCGCTGCCGTTATTGCCAGTACCGAAGGCATTGCCCATGTGCGTGCCAATTTACCCAAAGCAAAATTATGGCTCTGTGCAGTTGATGAAGAAATGACCAGTAAAGCCTATATCGTGCCCGGCCTGGGTGACGCAGGTGATTTGGCGTTTGGAGAGAAAGCGTGAAGATAGATTTCGGAATTCGGATGTTCGATTTCGAATTTGAAAAGTTTAATTTTGCCTCCGAAAATTAAGCCGTATAATATATCCGAAATGGAACATCCGAAATCCGAAATAAAAAGCTACCGCCATGTTTTCTTTGACCTTGACCATACCATTTGGGATTTTGATAAAAATGCAGAGGAAACTTTATACGAACTGTATGATATTTATAGGTTAAATGAAATAGGCCTGCCATCGCCAGCCATTTTTATCGAAACCTATACCCGCAACAACCATCAGCTTTGGGCCGAATATCATACCGGAAAAATTACCAAAACAGAGCTTCGCGAAACCCGTTTCAGGCGCACTTTTTTAGAGCTTGGCCTGCATCCGGATGTTATCCCGCTGGCTTTTGAGGACGATTATGTGAAGCTTTGCCCAACAAAAACCAATTTGTTTCCGCATGCGCATGAAACATTGCGATATCTTAAAGGCAAATACAAGCTGCATTTAATATCCAACGGATTTAAAGAAGCATCGACCTTAAAAATAGGAAACACCAATATAGGCAGATACTTTGAGCATGTTATTATTTCGGAAATTGTTGGCTTTAATAAACCCGATAAAGCCATATTTGAACATGCCCTTAATTTGGCCGGAGCGACGAAAGATGAAAGCCTGATGATTGGAGATAGCCTGGAGGCTGATGTTTATGGCGCGTTGAATTTTGGTATGGATGCTATTTATTTTAACCCTTTTAATGCCCCTAAACCGGATGATGTGCCTTTGCAGATTACTCATTTAAAAGAACTAACTTTAATATTATGAACATAGCTAAGGAACGTAGGGCAATTGATGACGCACTAGATAGTTACCGCAGTCAATTGGATACTATTCCTGATGATATGTTTACCCTTACTCCGCCTGATGGGGGATGGTCATATGCTGAGGTCTATTCACACATTTTGCAGGCTACACTCGGATCACTAATTGCTTTGGAGCGTTGCACACATGATAACTGCAAACCAACTAAGGATGGGTTAAATCTTTTTGGAAAAATCATGCTGTTTACCGGCGTGTTTCCAAGGGTTAAAATGCCCGAAAAGGTGGGTACAAAGATGCCCGCAGTTAAAATAGATAAGGAGGAAGCGCGAAACTTAATTGTAAAATGTCGCATGCGCCTGGATGAAATAACGCCGCTTATAAAAAAGTCATCGCCTGCTTCGCGTCATAAACATCCGCGCCTGGGTATGCTAAATGCAAAACAATGGTTAAAGTTTATAAGGATTCATCTAAAACATCATTTAAAGCAACTGGACAGGGTTGGCAAAAAAATTTCAAAATAAATGAAACCTTTTACATTTAATGAAGTCTTAACATTAAAATAATCTGATTGGCAGATATTTGTAAAAATTGTACAAGATGCATTTTGAGTTTGCTTACATGATCGTAGTTGGGTTGCTGTCGCTTGTTGGCGTATTTTATCTCAGCCCATTTGAATTAAAAGTTAATGACGACGACGAGGAAGAATAATCGTTGCCCTTCTGTTTTTCTAATATTTTACTGGTATAATAACTTACCGGTAGTATCAATCTCCCCCCAATTTTAATGGCCAAGCGCGAAGTAGACATTGTAGTTATATCCGATGTGCATTTAGGCACCTATGGATGTCATGCTAAAGAACTGCTTAAGTATTTAAAGAGCATAAAACCTAAAATCCTTATTTTAAATGGCGATATAATTGATATATGGCAGTTTAGCAAATCGTACTGGCCCGAAGCACACATGAAAGTGGTGCGCCGTATTTTAAAATTTGTTACCGATGGCATCCCGGTTTACTATTTAACCGGCAACCACGACGAAATGCTCCGTAAGTTTACCGATTTTAACCTGGGCTCTTTTCAGCTGTTGGATAAAATTGTACTCAATATTGATGGTAAAAAAGCCTGGATATTTCATGGTGATGTATTTGATGTTACCATGCAGCATTCCAAATGGCTGGCCAAATTAGGGGCCGTAGGTTATGACACGCTTATTTTGATCAATAGCTTTACCAACTGGCTATTAACATCATTTGGCAGACAAAAGATGAGCTTTTCGCAAAAGGTAAAGGCACGCTTTAAAGAGGCTGTTAAGTTTATTAATCAGTTTGAACAAACGGCAGCCGATCTGGCTGTTGATAAAAACTATCAGTACGTTATTTGTGGCCATATTCACCATGCCGAAATAAGGGAAATGGAATCGACTGATAAAACGGGATCTGTACTATATTTAAACTCAGGTGATTGGGTAGAGAGCCTTAGCGCGCTTGAATACAATAATGGCGACTGGAAGATTTTCAAATACAGCCCTGATGATTTTAAAAGTGATGTAGACGAGGATGATAAAACCGATGCCGAAGATCTTGACGCTAAACTGGACGTTAAAATTCTATTCGAAAGATTTAAACAGGAGCCCGGATAATCGCACACTAACCCGCTTATATTTGAATTTTAACTCAATTGTTTAAATAGAACTTTTTATCAACAAATTTTCTGTTTAACGCATTCAACTTACTACCTTTCAGCAATTATGAAGATACTATTTGCCATACAGGGAACTGGCAATGGACATATTAGCCGCGCTCGTGAAATTGTGCCATTGTTGCAAAAATATGGCGAAGTCGATTTGTTAATAAGTGGTACACAGGCCGAGGTTAGCTTGTCGCAGCCCCTTAAATATAAATTTCATGGTTTTAGTTTTGTTTTCGGAACAAACGGCGGGGTTGATAATTGGGCCACCTTTAAAATTATGAATTTGCCCCTGCTTTGGCATGATATACGCACTTTACCCCTGAAACAATATGACCTTATCATTAACGACTTTGAGCCGGTAAGCGCATGGGCCTGTAAGCTGCAAAAAATACCTTCTGTTTCATTGAGTCATCAATGTTCGTTTATTTCAAAAAATACTCCACGCCCGGCAAAATGGAACTATGCTGAGTGGTTATTTAAATATTACTCGCCCACTACTCATCATGTGGGGTTTCATTTTGAGCGTTATGATGATTTTATTCATACCCCTGTTATTCGCAGTGAGATAAGGGAAATGCAAACTTCAAACCAGGGACATTATACGGTTTATTTACCTGCTTATGATGATAAGTTGCTGGCCAAATATTTAAACAGAACAAATAAAATTCAGTGGCAAATTTTTTCAAAGCGACAAAAAACGCCGCACCGCGAAGGTAATGTTGAAATATTGCCCGTAAATAACCAGGCTTTTAACACCAGCCTTGCCGGATGCGAGGGATTACTCACCGGCGGCGGCTTCGAGGGGCCGGCTGAAGCACTTTTTCTGCAAAAAAAAGTATTAATGATCCCAATGAAGGGTCAATATGAGCAGCAATGTAATGCGGTAGCTGCATCGCGGCTGGGTGTGCCGGTAATTCATGAGATTGACGATCAGTTTGTGTTTCATATTAATAACTGGATAAGTGACGACAGAAAAGTGATTGTGGATTTCCCGGATGAAACGGCTCAAATTGTTGATAATTTAATAAAACGGTATGCAAAATCCTAAGTAGTTTTAGCATAAGTAGTTTTTGTGCTAATTTCGTCCAGGCAAATACCGTATTAATGATCAATTTTTTTAAGTCGCTTAATCCCTTTAATATTTTATGGCTGGCTGTTATACTTGTCGCGTTACGTGCCGGATACCTGATAAATAGCCCCGGCAAAATAGAATTTGCTTTTGCCGATCCTTTTGCCCGCATGCTCATACCTGTATCTGCCAGCCAATCTCCAATAGCGCCGGCTTTAAATGTTTTTCTGGCCGGGGTTATTGTATTTATACAGGCGCTGCTGTTAAATCATTTGGTTAATCACTTTAATTTATTAGGCAAGCCCACTTTTTTGCCTGCTTTAATGTATATCACTGTATCGGCGCTTTTCAAAAACTTCCTGGTATTGAGTCCGCCACTGATGTGCAATTTCCTGGTTATATGGATGCTGTTTAAGTTATTAGGCTTTTATAAAAGTAACGATGCCAAATCATCCGCATATGATCTGGGTTTGATAGTTGCGCTTGGCTCGTTCATTTATCTGCCCTTTATTTATTTCTTTTTACTGATATGGATAGGGCTCATCATTTTTAAACCTTTTAACTGGCGTGAGCTTATTGCAGGTATAATTGGTTACATTACCCTATTTTTCTTTTTGGCAGTATATTATTACTGGAATAACAGCCTTAGTCAGTTTTATAATATCTGGCAGCCGCTTGGAACAAAGTTTTCGGATAATATCAGGATAAATGATTCCAATTATCTGGTTTTGATTCCCGTAATAATTATTTTGTTATTATGTTTTGTTACGTTGCAGCAAAACTTTTTTAAAAGTTATGTGCAGGTGCGTAAATCGTTCCAGTTTTTATTTATTGTTTTTTTAGTAGGCTGTTTTTCATTTTATAATAAGGCTGCATTTCATTTAAATCACTTTTTGTTATGTGCGGTGCCCGCAGCGGTGTTTTTTTCGTATTATTTTTTATATGCCAAACGTAAATGGGTTTATGAAACTTTGTTTTTTATACTGTTAGCCAGCATCATTTATTTTCAGTTTAACACTTTTTAACTTTTACATTCTTTCAAATTGCAGCGGTTATATTAGTTTTGTATCATGAAATTTGGAGTAGTAGTATTTCCGGGATCTAACTGCGACGCAGATACTTTTTATGTTTTAGAAAAACTTCTGGGTCAGCAGGTAGCGCGTTTGTGGCATAAAGACCATGATTTACAAGGAGTTGACTTTATTATATTGCCAGGTGGGTTCTCATTTGGCGATTATTTGCGTTCTGGCGCAATAGCGCGTTTTTCGCCAATAATGCAGGAAATAATTCAGTTTGCAGAAAACGGAGGTTATGTTTTGGGGATTTGTAACGGTTTCCAGGTATTAACAGAAGCAGGATTATTGCCGGGAGCATTGCTGCACAATGAAAACCGTAAGTTTATTTGCCGCAATATTCATATGAAGGCACAAACTAATAATTCATTAATTACTGCTCAGATTAACCCGGAGCGGGCGTTGAAAGTTCCTATTGCACACGGAGAAGGAAATTATTTCGCCGAACCTGATGTATTGAAATCCATCAACGATAATAATCAGGTATTGTTCAGGTATTGCGACGAAGCGGGCAACATCACTGCTGACGCTAACCCTAATGGTTCAATACAAAACATTGCAGGTGTTTGCAACATTAAACGTAACGTATTTGGCTTTATGCCGCATCCGGAACGTGCTTCTGATTCGTTGGTCGGTAACGAAGATGGCCTGGCTATCTTTGAATCAATTTTATCGCTGGTTAAAGCCTAATGGCCAATCTGGTTATTGATATTGGCAATACCTATACTAAAGTTGCAGTTTTTGAACGCGATGAATTAGTGTACAACAACCAGTACCAAACAGTTAATGCTATTTTGCTAAATGAAATCCTTGCAGTTCATCCTGTAAAGACAGCCATTATTTCATCCGTTAAAAAAAAAGATAATCCTGAATGGGATGTTTTGCTAACGGGAGGAATTAGGATAATGTATTTTAACGCGGCAATGAAGGGACGTGTTATCAACCATTATTTAACACCGGCAACTTTAGGGCTTGATAGATTGGCCGCTGTAATAGGCGCAAATTATTTATACCCGGCGCAAAACAACCTTATAATTGACGGAGGAACCTGTATTACCTATGATTATGTTGATGCAGGCGGAAATTATTTTGGAGGAAGTATATCACCCGGTTTAAATATGCGTTATAAGGCTTTAAATTATTATACGGCAGGTTTGCCTTTAATTAATGCAGATGAAACGTTTAATGAACCATACGGAAACAGCACAACAACAGCCATACTTTCGGGTGTGCAAAATGGAATTAAATATGAATTAGAGGGCTTCGTTAAAAAATATAAAAAAGACGAACAGGAACTAAATATTGTACTTTGCGGGGGTGATAGTATTTTTTTTGATACTCTATTGAAAAATAGCATCTTTGCCCCCTATATAAAAACTGAACCATACTTGGTTCTTAAAGGATTAAACGCAGCCATACAAAACAATAATGATTAAATATACCAGGGCCTTTGTAACAATTTTACTTGCTGTTATTGCATTTGGCGCCAATGCGCAGTCAAACACTACTTCTACAACCAGTTCTCCTTACTCCATGTTCGGATTAGGCACTTATACACCATCCTTGCTTCCTCAAAATTTGGCTATGGGGGGTATTGGCGCAGCTATAAATAATGTTAGCGGCTACAATAATGTAAACCCTCTCAACCCGGCATCATACGGGATGATCAACTATACTACCATTGATGCGGGCTTATACGCAACTATTGACAATTTAAGCCAGACAGGTGCTAACGGAGCTAATATGAGTGCAACAAATGCCAACTTCAGGTTAAGCCATATTGTATTTGGTATACCGGTTAACCATCACTCTGCATTAAGCTTTGGTTTATTGCCCTATTCAGAGTTGGGGTATAACTACAAACAAACACAAAGCAAAGGTTTTGGCACTGGCTCAGCAGTTGATACCAACGCTGTGAACTATATTTATAATGGTACAGGTGGTTTGTCAAAAGCTTACCTGGGTTATGGCTATCATATTGGCAAACACTTATTGGTGGGTGCTAACATATCGTACATATTTGGTAACCTGGCTCAATATACTGAAACCGAAATACCTACGCTATATGGTGTTTTGGATTCAAAGGTTGAACAAACAAACAGCGTGGGTGGTGTCAATTACGATTATGGTATTCAATATTCGTTTGATTTTGCCGATGCAACAGGCAACATAAACAAGCACCTGGTGTTTGGTTACTCGGCATCTGCAAGTTCAAGTATCAGCACAACCAGCGGCTATGTGGTAAGTCAATATACTTATGATAGCAGCGGTAACCAAAATCTTGCAACCGATTCATTGATTAATCGCACGGGTACAAAAAGTTCAATTCACCTTCCACAGATTAACCACTTTGGTGTATCTTTTCAAAATGACGGACACTTTTTGGTAGGCGCTGATTATACAATGGGTAACTGGTCTTCACTTACCATTGATGGTACTAATCAAGGTCTTCAAAATAGTAAAACAATAAACGTGGGTGGATCTTTTACCCCCAATATAAATGCTTTACGTAATTACTGGGCCAGAACAGATTATCGTTTAGGCTTTATTTATGAAGATACTTACACTAATGTTAATAATACTGATATTAAAAGAACTGCTGTAACTTTTGGATTGGGATTGCCATTGCCTAACGGACTTGCTACTTTTGATAAAATAAATTTTTCTGCTGAGATTGGCAGAGAAGGAACTTTGAATAACGGTTTGGTAAAAGAAAATTATGTTAACATACATTTAGGTTTCACCCTGAATGATAAATGGTTTCAGCGATTTAAATTTCAATAGCCTTTATGATGACGTATAGTCAGGCAAAAAAGTTTTCACATTTATATTTGCCGGCACTGTTTATCTGCATGCTGCTGGCATCGTGCGAAAACTCATTGAATGACATCAAGAAAATACAGTCTGCTGAAGCCGATAAGCCAATTTCGCGCTCAACCGATGTGGATATTATTTATAGCGATTCCGCAAAAGTAAAGGCTCACCTCACAGCACCCCTTGAGATAGATCATGACGATGTTGCTAAACCCTATAAGGAAATGTCCCACGGGGTTAAGATTGTTTTTTTTGAAGACGATCTTTCTATAAAAGGTACAATAACATCCGAATATGCGATAGAAAAGGATAAAGAAAACATGATTGAGTTTCATAAAAACGTTGTTGCAAAAAATGCACAGGGCGAAACGTTTAAGTCGGACGAGCTGATTTACGATGAAACCAATAAAAAGCTTTATTCAAATAAGCCGGTTCAAATCATTATGACCAATGGTAACATAATGAATGGTACCGGCTTTAATAGTAATGAGAGTTTGTATCCCTGGCATATTGACCAGTCGACGGGGGTATTTCACGTGACAGAAAACCAGCAGGGTGGTGTTAATCCATAAAAATTGGGAGAGATAAACGAAAGAAATAATGTGTTTTTAATGTAAAAAAGCCAGATAGCTGCAAGATATTATCGTTTTTGATAGCCTAAAATTCACAAATTATTATACAAAAATTTGTGTTATAGAATTTTACTAAAAATTGTATCTTGCGCCCTCTTTTTAATAGTATAATATAATTTTATAATAAGTATATGGGTATAATGGGTTTTATGCGCAACCAAATGGGGAAAATGATCGCATTTTTTATTGGGTTTGCGCTGCTTGCTTTTATTATTGGCGAGGTGTTACGTTCTGGAGGGTCTTTCTTTAGGGATGACCGTAACGAGCTTGGTGATGTTAGCGGAGAAAAAGTTGCGTATGATGAATTTGCAAAAAAGGTTGATCAAAACAGCGCTCAGTTCAGACAACAATCTGGCCAGGGTAATTTAACACCGCAAATTACAAGCTACATACAGGAAACTACCTGGAACCAAATGATTAGCCAATTGATACTAAAAAAAGAGGTTGAAAAACTTGGTTTGGTGGTTGGCGATGATGAAGCAAAATCAATGGTTAGCGGCGATAGCCCAAACCCACAGATTGTACAGGCGTTTGGTGATCCTAAAACGGGTCAGCTTGACAGGGGTAAATTAAATACCTTTTTGAATAATTTGAATGCATCAAAAGCAGATGACCCGCTAAGACAGCAGTGGTCTGATTTTGTTATGCAGATGATTGAAGCTAAATTATCAGAGAAATATGTATCGTTGGTAACCAATGGCTTGTATGTAAACTCGCTTGAGGCAAAAGATGATTACGAAGCCAAAAATAAACTGGCTAATTTTAAATATGTAGTACTTAATTATGCTTCTTTACCTGATAGTAAAATAACGGTAACGGATGATGACTATCAGTCGTATTACGATGAGCATAAAAATGAGTTTAAAAATCAGCAGGAGACAAGGACATTTGATTATGTAAGTTTCAATGCTTCCCCCTCTTCAGCTGATAGCGCAGCTACTAAAGCACAGGTAGATAAATTAGCTGACGCATTTAAAGCAACCAAAGATGATTCAACTTTTGTTCAGATTAATGCTGAAACAAAAGCACCATTGGTTTATGTTCACAAAGGTCGTTTAGAACCGAAATTAGACTCGATAATGTTTACCGAAGGAAATGGATTTGTATATGGTCCATACTTATCAGGCAATAGCTACAAAATAGCTAAATTGGTTGATTCACGTTTCGAACCAGATTCAGTAAAAGCGCGTCACATATTAATTGACGACAAAACAATAGGTCTCGACAAAGCAATGGCTAAAGCCGATTCATTAAAGAAATTGATTGAAGGCGGAAAATCATTTGCTGAATTAGCAAATATGTTTTCTATAGATAAAAACTCTGCCGTAAAAGGTGGTGACCTGGGTACATTTGGCCGTGGCGCTATGATCCCGGTTTTTGAGGATGCTGTATTCAGCGGTAAAAAAGGTGATCTTAAAATAGTAGCTTCACAATTTGGTGTTCACTTAATTGAAATTGAAGATCAGAAAGGTTCATCAAAAGTAGTTAAAGTAGCGGTGGTTGATGTGCCTTTAAAAGCCAGCAGCCAAACCCAAACAACCGTTTATAGCAAAGCACAAGGATTTTTAGGAAACTTAACTAAAGACAACTTTGACGCAGAAGCAAAAAAAGAAGGCCTGCAGAAAAAAACCGCTACTGATTTTAACGGTGTAGCGGCAAGTTTGCCCGGCATTGCAAATGCACGTGAAATTGTAAGATGGGCGTTCAATGCAGAAACAGGCGATTTTTCGGACAAAGTTTATATTTCTGACGATCAATATATCGTAGCCAAACTGGCGATGATAAAGAAAAAGGGAATATTACCGCTTGATGCCGTGAAAAAACAAATTGAGCCGTTGGTTAAAAACAAAGTAAAAGCTAAAGTACTTGCTGACAAATTACAGGCAGCGCTAAACGGAGCATCAAATATTGATCAGGTGGCTCAAAAAACTGGTGCCACAGCCAATCCAATTGAAAATATTGTTTTTGCTAATCCGGTTATCCCTGGTTCATCAGCTGAATATAAAGTTATCGGTACTGTGTTTGGCTCACAGCCTAACAAATTGTCGAAACCTATTGAAGGTCAGCAAGGTGTTTATGTATTTGTTTTAAATAGCTTTACTAACCCTCCTGCGCTTACAAATGCTGTAAGAGAAAAACAGCAAATGGGTCAGGCCATGCTTCAGCGTGCTGATGCTCAAATATTTGAAGCGCTGCGTGATAAAGCTAACATAAAAGATTACAGAGCTAAATTCTTATAAGAAATAGCTTAGAGCCGCCATCTGAAAGTAAAAAATAGTAAAACAGATAACCACAGATGACGGATAGCCTTTTAAAGGTGGATTCTAAAAAAAATAAAAAGTAATTTTGCATCCGGGTATAGCGTTAAATCTATACCCGGATTTTTTTATTTTACATACAATGGAGATACAGGAAAATATAATAAACAAAGTTGCCCAAAGTGGTTTGGTTACTTTGGATCCCGCCGCTTTTTATCCGGAAGGCGAACGGGTGACTTATGATATTGCCGATAATCTTTTTATGGGTCTTATTTTAAAAGAGAAAGATTTCAGGGAATTTGTAAAAGAACACGACTGGTCTCAATATGCCGGCAAATACGTTGCTGTAACCTGCACTGCTGATGCTATTGTTCCGGCTTGGGCTTACATGCTGCTGGCAAATAAACTCGCGCCTTATGCGCTTGAAATTGTTTTTGGTAATGAGGAGTTGTTGGAAACTGTATTATTTGTAAAAAGTATAGCCAAAATGGATGCAGAACAATACAGGGATCAACGTATAGTTATTAAAGGTTGTGGCGATATCCCGGTTCCTGTTTCGGCTTATGTAGAGCTTACTCAAAAGCTTACCCCAATAGTAAAAAGCCTTATGTTTGGCGAGCCATGTTCAACCGTGCCAATTTATAAAAAGAAAGATTGAGTTCAGTCGATATAGATATTATAAAATTTACCGAAGTGCAAGAAGTTGCCGAAAATGCTTAACAACATAAACAAACTTAAAACGTTGAGTTAACTGTTTTCGACTTAATATGAGAAAGTACTTTTTAATTATCCCTTTTTTAACGGTTTTTCTTAATTCACTGTTTGCGCAGCAATTGAGCAGTGTTAATGAGCCTGTTTTTAAAGTTGGTGAACAATTGACGTATACACTCAAATATGGTTTTTTTACGGCAGCAGAGGCGGTTATAAACGTTGAGGAATCCGACAGGAAGTTCGATGATCATCCGGTATTTCATATAGTTGCTGATGGCAAAACTGCCGGTACGTTTGATATTTTTTATAAGGTGCGCAACCGGTATGAAACTTATGTTGATCAAACAACGCTAATGCCTTATTTTTATACCGAAAACAGACACGAGTCGAATTATAAACATACCGACAATGTGACTTTTGATCATCATACGGACAAAATTACTGCTGCTAAAGGTGTATTTCCCTACACCGGGAAGGTGTTCGATTTTTTGTCGGCCTATTATTTTTCAAGGAGCATTGATGTTTCTAAAGTTCAAAAGGGAGATAAATTTGAGTTGCAATATTTTTTGGAGGATGGGGTGCATACGCTTGGTATCACTTATGTTGGCATAGAAAAGGTAAGTTGTTCGATGGGGACTTTTAACTGTTTGAAATTTAATCCAACTATAATACCCGGCCGGGTTTTTAGAAAGGATAGTAAATTATACCTTTGGATAACGGACGATAAAAACAGAATACCTGTAAAAGCGCATGTTGAGCTGGTTGTAGGTAGTGTAACAATGGATTTAACAGGAGCCAAGAATTTGAAATACCCGTTAAATGCGATAAAGAAATAAATATGATTGAGGTTGGGAGTGTTTTATTGCACGAGGATGTAGTAAAAGAAAATTTTGTTTGCAATTTAAATAAATGCAAAGGCGCATGTTGCCTGGAAGGTGATTCTGGTGCGCCGCTTGATGCCAATGAATTGGATATACTGGACGAGATTTACCCCAAGGTAAAACCTTTTATGACCGCTAAAGGGATTGCCACCATTGAAAAAGTGGGCACCTATGTTAAAGACTTTGAAGGCGACTATACTACCCCCTGTGTTGAAGTAAATAAAGAATGCGCTTATGTGATATGGGAAAACGGCATCACGAAGTGTGCCATTGAAAAAGCCTATGAAAATGGCGTTATAGATTGGAAGAAACCGATTTCATGCCATTTATATCCAATTCGTATAACCAAATATCCAGAATTTGATGTGCTGAATTATGATCGCTGGAGCATTTGCAGCCCTGCATGCTCTTTCGGTGATGAGCTTAAAGTACGTGTGCATGAATTTTTAAAAGGCCCCCTTATTCGTAAATACGGCGAAGATTGGTATAAGGAGCTTGAAGATACCGTTATCGGCTCTCATCTTTAAAATTTTCTTAAACGGGTTCTTGTTTTGTGCCCTTATTGCAGATGCCGGATTTATAAATTTATTTGGATAATATTGTATTTAAATATTTCCAGATGAAAGTAGCTTTAATCACCGGCATTACCGGGCAGGATGGTGCATATTTGGCGGAATTCCTTTTAAAAAAGGGATATGAAGTACATGGTGTAAAAAGACGCTCGTCTTTATTTAATACCGAACGTATTGATCATCTTTATCATGACCCTCATGATCCGAATGTTAAATTCAGGCTTCATTATGGCGATCTTACCGACTCAACTAACCTGATAAGGCTTATACAAGAAGTACAGCCTGATGAAATTTATAACCTTGGGGCGCAAAGCCATGTAAAAGTAAGCTTTGATACGCCCGAATATACAGCCAATGCCGATGGCATTGGTACATTGCGCATTCTTGAAGCCGTAAGATTATTAGGACTAACGCAAAAAACGCGGATTTACCAGGCTTCTACCTCTGAGCTTTATGGTTTAGTACAGGCTGTTCCTCAAAGTGAAACTACGCCGTTTTATCCCAGGTCGCCGTATGCAGTGGCTAAGCTTTATGGCTATTGGATAATAGTTAACTATCGCGAAGCGTATAACATGTATGCCTGCAACGGGATATTATTTAATCATGAGAGCCCTATACGCGGAGAAACTTTTGTAACTCGTAAAATTACCCGCGCAGCATCAAAAATAGCTTTGGGCCTGCAAGATTGCCTTTATTTAGGTAATCTATCTGCGGAGCGTGATTGGGGTCATGCAAAGGATTATATCGAAGCTATGTGGCTGATGTTGCAGCAAGAAAAGGCTGAAGACTTTGTAATTGCCACCGGCGTAACTACAACGGTAAGGGAGTTTGTAAAAATGAGCTTTAATGAATTAGGAATTGAAGTTGAATTTAGCGGCAAGGACGAAAATGAACGCGGTGTGATAATTGATATTGACGAACAAAAAGCAAAAGAACTTGGCTTAAATCTGGATGCACTCCGGTTTGGCCAAACCGTAGTGAAGGTAGACGCTAAATATTTCAGGCCAACCGAGGTGGAGTTATTAATTGGTGATGCTACCAAGGCCAAACAAAAATTAGGCTGGACGCCCAAATATAGCCTGCAGGCATTAGTGAGCGATATGATCCAATCAGATCTCCACCTGGTAAAAAAAGACGATTATTTGAAAAAGGGAGGGTTTAAAACACTTAACTACTTCGAATAGAGGAATTGCTTTCTGAAGCTTTAAAAGTAATTGGAATTTCTAAGAGACTGTTTAAATTTTGTTCAATATTTTCATATAAGCACAAAAACAAAGCGTCATTGCGAGATACGAAGCAATCCTAAACTATACAGGACAACCTTGCAAGGCCGATCTGCTTACGTAGAGATTGCTTTCCCGAAACAAGTTCGGGACAGTTAGTACCTCGCAATGATGATGTTTTTTCATTTTTAGGCAGTCTCTAAATACTTGAACCTTATAACGCTGAACGTTCTTAAGACGCTATGGTATGTTTATTCTGTTTTATGCCTAAGCTCATAACCTGTGCAGCAATGCTTTTAGCATCGTAGCCGCAATCGGCCCATAGCTCGGGCTGGTCGCCGTGTTCAATAATCATATCAGGTATACCTAAACGTACAACCTGGGCCTGATAGTTATTATCGGCCATAAATTCTAATACAGCACTGCCCATTCCACCTTCCAAACAACCATCTTCTACAGTGATTACTTTCCTGAATTTTTTAAATACTTCGTGTAAAAGCGCTTCATCAAGTGGTTTTACAAAACGAAGATCATAATGAGCAGGGTAGTAGCCTGCTGCATTTAATTCGGCGGTAGCCTTTACAACCTCGTTCCCCATGTGGCCGATGGATAGTATGGCTACTTCTTCCCCGTCGCAAATTTTGCGGCCCTTGCCAACTTTTATAGCTTTTAAGGGCCTTTGCCAGTCAACCATCACGCCATTTCCGCGTGGATACCTGATTACAAATGGCCCCATGTTGTCCTGCTGGGCAGTAAACATCAGGTTACGTAACTCTTCCTCATTCATCGGTGCAGAAACCGTCATATTTGGAATACAACGCATAAAAGCCAGGTCATAAGCCCCATGATGTGTTGGCCCGTCGGCTCCGGCAATACCGGCTCTGTCTAAACAAAATACAACGTTCAGATTTTGTATGGCTACGTCATGAATAACCTGATCATATGCCCGCTGCATGAAGCTAGAATAGATGTTACAGAAAGGAATTAATCCTTGAGTAGCTAATCCTGCTGAAAAAGTTACCGCATGCTGTTCAGCAATGCCAACGTCAAAGGCGCGGTTGGGCATAGCCTTCATCATTAAATTAAGCGAACAACCCGACGGCATTGCGGGAGTAATACCCATTATTTTGGGGTTCTGTTCTGCCAGTTCAATTATCGTATGACCAAAAACATCCTGGTATTTTGGAGGTTGTGGTTTTTCGTGCTTGGTTTTCTTAATTTCTCCGGTTATTTTATCAAACAAGCCAGGAGCGTGCCATTTGGTTTGATCCTTTTCTGCCAGTGCATACCCTTTACCTTTAACGGTGATGCAATGCAACAGCTTTGGCCCGGGAATATCGCGCAGGTCGGTCAATACTTTCACCAGGTGCTCTACATCATGTCCATCTATCGGCCCAAAATACCTGAACTTAAGCGCCTCAAAGAAGTTGCTCTTTTTAAGCAATGTGCCCTTGATGCTTTTTTCAAGTTTTTGAGCTATTTTAAAGGCATCAGGGCCTATTGCCGAGATTTTGGCCAGCACGTGTGCTATGTCATCCCTGAAACGATTATAAGGCTTAGAGATAGCTATATCTGTTAAATATTCTTTCAACGCCCCAACGTTGGGGTCGATAGACATGTTATTGTCGTTTAATATCACCAGCAGGTTTGAATTTTCAATACCCGCATGGTTCAGCGCCTCAAAGGCCATACCCGCCGTCATTGCGCCATCGCCAATTACGGCTACGTGTTGCCTGTCAGTTTCACCTTTGTAATGTGAAGCAACAGCCATCCCTAAAGCAGCAGAAATAGAAGTAGATGAGTGCCCAACGCCGAAAGTGTCATACTCACTTTCCGAGCGTTTGGGGAAACCGCTCATACCTTTATAAACACGGTTGGTATGGAAAACATCCCGGCGTCCGGTCAGTATTTTATGCCCATAAGCCTGGTGGCCAACATCCCAAACCAATTGGTCGTAGGGAGTATTTAAAACATATTGTAAAGCAACAGTTAACTCAACCACACCCAGGCTGGCAGCAAAGTGCCCGCCGTTTACCGATACTACATCAATAATGTATTGTCTTAGTTCCTGGCAAACCTCTTTTAGTTCGTCAACTTTAAGTTGCTTTAAGTCAGATGGATAGTTTATCTTTTCTAATAAATGGCCTGCCGGTACCTGCATTGACATTTGGTAAATTATTTAACCTACAAATTACGGAAAATTATTAGTAAAATAAGGATAAAACTTATTGAATAATTTTATGAAGTGTTGATAAACCCTTTTGCTATGGACACACAGCCATGAAATTTATATTTTTCAACAATCAATACACTTTCAATCACTTAAACAATTTTAACTTTATTTTTGGGCTCTGATGGTTGACGAAAGTTTCGAAATAAAATTACCTCAGTTTGAGGGGCCCTTTGATCTGCTGCTTTTCTTTATTGAGCGCGATGAACTGGAGATACATGATATTCCAATTGCCCGTATTGCTGATGATTTTTTGAATTATATTCATCAAATGACCATCCTGAATATGGAGGTGGCCAGCGAGTTTATTTTTGTGG
>JABDEQ010000050.1 GCA_013286985.1 Bacteroidota bacterium
AACGGACGAAACAGAAGAAAAAAATAATGAGGGTGGTAAACCGGCTGCCGAATCAGCCTCAAAATCAGTTGATTTTGAAATAACCAATCCTGATGATATAGATATAGATGATGACGGGCAACTAGGATTGTTTTAGAGCAGGGGGCATTGAAGCGCAATAAATGTTAATTTTTTGTAATGTTTATTTTAACTTTACAATATTAACTGTATTATTGACGTTTCCTTTTTTATGATTTCGATAATCCTGATTTTTTTACTAACCAGTTTTTTGGTTACTTTAATAAGTGTAAAGCTATTACCAAAAGAATAATTCATTCCGTCCGGGTAGAAAAGACGAAATGAATTATTCTTTCATAATATACCTTAATGATATAAGCTAAAAGGCATCTTGCTTGATAAATTATTTTTCGGCCGGGGCTGCTTGCGTCATCTCTCTGATAGATACCCAGCCATAAGGGCTATCCTTATAACGAACATAAATTACCATTGACCGGCCATGCACGTAAGTTGGCTCGTCTCCATTTTTCGGGATTACCTTAATAGTGAAAATTACAGATTGAAATGCAGTTGACCCGTTAAATGCAGTACTTTCAATATGATTTTCTACAAACTCCAGTTTTGAAACCTTAAACATTTCTGTTAATCCTTTTGTTAAACCGGCACGACCAATAACTACATTATCACCACCGAAATATTTTATGACACCAGGATGATGCAGGGCCACTATAGCATCAACATCGCCGCGGCCAAATGCATCGCGGATAGCATGGGTTGTGTGTTCGAGCGCGATACTGTCTTGTACAGCCGTTTGCGCACTGCTTTTTCCGGCCAGAAACAGTATCAGAATTAAGGCTGTTATATATTTCATCGGGATAGATTTTATGCAGACGGTGTTAATTTATTTTTTTTAGTTTATTCCTCATCGGGCTGATACCTTTCTTTTACATATTGCAGCAACGCGGTAACGTCATTTTTTGTCTTTCTGTTATCGCGTAGCAGTTCGTCGTTAACAACTCTTATGAGTACCATATCCACGCCTAATTGGATAATGTCTTCCTGCGATAAATTCCGCATCTCAGGTTTTTCGAGTTTGCCACCGCTAAAAGCTGCGCTCAGATTGGCTGCGGTAAAATGTTTCAGTAAAAACGGATCGACATAGCTTCTTTGATATTGAAGTGCAACATCCTGAGCGGTATGCAACAACTCGGTATGCCTTTCATATGATGCTATGTAGCTTATTATTTTTGAACTTGAAAATTGCTTTAGGTGGAGTTCATTCTTAATAGCAAAAATAGCACCTGCTGATGGATGGAAAAGGGGAATACTATGCGAATTAGCAACAAGTCTTTGAATGTGACCTATATCCTCATTTTTTAAGGGCGGTTGCAAGAGGTTGATTAAAGTATCGGTGGTTTTTAAAATACCAGTTTCAAATTGATAGATCTCATTTAACTGAGTGGTATCCGTCTTAAGATCCTGAACAAGCTGCGAAGTAAGCTCCTTTACGTGTTGATGATTGGTAATGGCCTCTCTAACATTTTCGGCAATGAAGCCCATCATTACAGCAATAAATATCATTAAACCTTCCAGCAGGTATTCTTTCCAGGGCTTGGGACTATGGTCAAGTTGCGGGTGATGATGTACTTCCATTTCAATTTGGGCTGAAGGCGTTTGCGATGACTCCTCTATTTTTTCGGGGGTGGCTTTACTACTTTCGGATTCTTTTGTGCTGCTAACTTTAGGACGGGATCTTTTGGCTTTTGGTGCCTCCTTCCCGTCTGTTAGTTTAGTTTCGTCTGCAGCTTTTGGTGCTTTGTCCGATGTTTTTGTGGTGCGCTGCCGGTTGGTTTTCACCATAAACTCAAAACTAAATATTTAAGTAAGCCCCTGCAAATTGTATTTTCAAAATGGTGCTAAAATCATCAAACCCAATGGCTCATGTTAGCCAATTGGGTTGTACTCATTTTTTATGCCACCACATATCGGCCCATTCGGCCCGTTCCGCTTCGTTTAAAAATGTCCACGCAACTATGCGGCTTGTTTTTTGACCCTGCGACATGCCTATAGTTCTTATATCAACTGCGGCTACTTTTTTCAAAGCCTTGTAAACTCCCGGCAGGGTATCTTTCTTTGATACCAGCGTAGTAAACCATAAACATTGTTTGGCTACCAAAGCACTCTGCTCAATGGTCAATTTTATAAAAGCAGCTTCGCCACCTGGATACCATAACTCCTTTTTTTGCCCACCAAAATTTTGAGTGGTTGCCTGGGCGCTGGTTTTTAATTTAGTCCACTTGTTAACTGTTGCCAGCTGCGCCTCCAGCGCGGAGGTATGAAAGGGTGGATTGCAAATAGTAGCGTCAAAACCTTCGCCATTTAAAAGTATGCCCTTAAAAATATTATGCTTATTGGTTTGCTGCCTTAGTAAAATATGATCTTTTAACTGCTTGTTGGCTGCAATGATATCCATTGCAGATCGTATGGCGATAGGGTCGATATCAGTTCCCACAAAATGCCAGTCGTACGTTGTGCTACCTATAATAGGATAAATACAATTAGCACCCATGCCAATATCAAGGATCTTTATTTTTTTGCCCGTAGGAATATTGCCATTATCGGTTTCGCTCAATAGATCAGCTACGTAGTGAATATAATCGGCCCGGCCGGGTATTGGCGGACAAAGATATCCTTCCGGAATATCCCAATCGCTGATATTATAATATTGCTTCAGCAAACTTTTGTTCAACATTTTAACGGCTTCAGCATCGCTAAAATTGATAGATTCAATATTATATTGATTCGGTTTAACAAAAGGGCGAAGCTGAGGTGTACTTTTTATCAGTTGTTCAAAATCATACCCATTGCGATGCGCATTACGGGAATGCAGGTTCTCTTTTTCGGCGACTGGTTGTTTTGTTGGTGTGGACATAAGCAGCATATGTACCCTAAAGAAGGAGCAGCTAAGTTACGAAAACGTAGTTGTTATATAATGCTAGTTGTTTGCAACTATAATTTATATGCAGTAATTATTTATTTATCTGCCCGATTTATTAATAATCTTAACGATATTTATAGTAAACAGTGCTGTATCAACAACACCGTATTACCACCCTCCCCAATTATTTACTGTTGATTTAGGCAATAAAATTTTGTTTAAAACACAACCACAATTCATTTAGCTAAAATTTATGAAAAAGCCTTATCTAAAACTGCTTACGGTATGCTTATTTGCCGCCACTTTTATTTTGATTTTTGACCCTGTGTATGCTGGTTTTATACAGCAGGACAGGTCTGCCAGGCCAGCCCAGCGACCTCCGTCTAATAATCAGCGTCCACCTGCCAATAATCACAAACCACCGGCAAACAATCAGCGTCCACCATCAAATAATCATAAGCCGCCGGTAAGTAATCCCCGCCCGCCAGCTAATAATCATAGGCCGCCAGCAAATGGTCATAGGCCACCTAACAACGGGCACAAGCCGCCTGTAACACATCCGAGGCCGCCTGTTACGCATCCGCGACCACCGGTTACACATCCACGTCCGCCGGTAGTAGCGCACCCACGGCCACCTGTACACCATAGGCCACCTGCATACAGACCTCCGGTTTACAGACCAGCACGCCCCGTATACATCAGGAGGAGACCGGTTTACACTTATCGATATCACCCTTATACACCGTACCGTTGGGGGCCGGCCTGGCACCCGGTAGGCTTTTTCGTTGCTGCATTGGCTACTACGGCTATAGTAATTGCTATAAACAATCAGCAGTATCATTATGCTAACGGGGTATATTATGCACCTGCGTCGGGCGGCTATACGGTTGTGCCGGCACCTGTTGGCGCTACTATAACGATTTTACCATCAGGCTATAGCACTGTGCCTGTTTCAAATGTCACTTACTATTATTATGGTGGCGATTATTATACTCAAAACAGCGGCAGCTATGTTGTGGTTGCCCCACCTGTTGGCGCAGTAGTAAATAATTTGCCCGATGGCGCGCAGGAAGCAACCATCAATGGTAATAAATACATGGTTTATAATAACACCTATTACCAGCCTGTTTTCGCAAACGGACAAAATGCGTATGAGGTTGTTGATATGGAAGAACAATAAACGCCGCAATAGAGCGCTGAACGTAGCAATGATTTGGCGATCACTTTAATAATGATTGCCAATACAAAAAAATGGTCAAAGATGTTTAGTCTTTGACCATTGCTATTGATGGGGGTAACTCTTTAAATATTATTCTAAAACAAGTTGAGCTAAAGCAGCTTTGCTGAACCCTTTTAATTCAGTGGTACGGTCCTCGTGAATTTTTTTCACCCAATTAGGATCTGCCAACAGTGGTCGGCCAACGGCAACCAGGTCAAATTCGTTATTGTCCAACCGGCGCAATAATTCGTCCAAAGAGCTGGGTTCTGAACTTTCACCAGCAAAAGCTGCCAGAAATTCGCCGCTCAATCCCACTGAACCAACGGTAATGGTTGCTTTACCGGTAAGCTTTTTGGCCCAGCCGGCGAAGTTAAGCTCGGATCCTTCAAACTCCGGGTCCCAGAAACGGCGTTGCGAACAATGGAAAATATCAGCCCCCGCATCAGCCAGCGGATTTAACCATTCTTCCATTTCCTGGGGTGTTTTTGCCAATTTATTGTTGTAATCGGCTGGTTTCCATTGCGACAAACGGATAATAACTGCAAAGTCTTCGCCTACCTGTTTGCGAACTTCTTTAATTACTTCGGTAGCAAACCGGCTACGTTCGGCAAGGGTTTTGCCTCCATAATTATCTGTGCGTTCGTTAGTGCCATCCCAAAAAAACTGATCAATCAAATAACCATGTGCACCATGTATTTCAACACAATCAAAACCTAATCTTTTGGCGTCGGCAGCGGCACGGCCAAATGCAGTAATTGTATCGGCAATGTCGGCGTCAGTCATAGTCTTACCATTGTTAAAGCTCGGTTTGTTCAAGCCGGATGGCCCTTCAAATGGTTCGGCGGGCAGCCAACCCGAGTGATGATTGTTCATAACGCCCATGTGCCATATTTGAGGTGCCATTGCTCCACCGGCAGCATGCACACCATTAATCACGTTTTGCCAGCCCGCTAGTGCCGGTTTTCCATAGAAATGAGGAATATTAGCATCGTTTGAAGATGAGACACGATTAATCACGGTACCTTCCGATAGTATCAATCCTACTTCGCCCTCGGCGCGTTTGCGGTAATAAGCAGCTACATCAGCAGTCGGAATTCCGTTTGGCGAAAATGACCGTGTCATGGGAGCCATAACAACGCGGTTCTTTATATTTAATGATTTGAGGCTAAACGGCCTGAATAAACTATCTGTATTCATATGTTTTTGTTATTTTATATTTCTGATTGGATGATTTGACCTAGTGCCGCAAACGTTTCTTCATTTCGTTTATAATAGGTCCATTGCCCCTTACGGGTTGAAATAACCAGGCCGGCACGTTGCAAACTGCTCAAATATTCGGATACGGTTGACTGAGTGAGCCCCGTTTTAAGCTGTATCTGGCCAACGCAAACGCCATAGCCATATACCTCTTGTTCGGGAAAGCTTTCCTCCGGGTTTTTGAGCCAAGCTAATATCTGAAGCCGGGTTTTGTTAGACAAAGCCTTAAAAATCTCAACATT
Source organism: Bacteroidota bacterium (assembly GCA_013286985.1). The sequence continues at coordinate 5,654 of JABDEQ010000050.1, forward strand.
ATCCATAAAGCAAAGATATATCGGTTTTTTCCGATATGCCAATTAATAGCAAGGAGATGACATTGATTTGATAAAAGCAGGTAGCACAATTTTTTCTATACAGAGCGCTTTAAGGTTGCTGGTTAATGCCGGGCAATGTATTTAACAGTGGCCTTTTTATTTAATAATCCAAAAGAGGCTGTCTCATAAGTATGAAAACAGCCTCCTTTTCTTTGATTTATTCGAATAAGTGGTTCGTATAGACGGTTCTCAGAGCCTCCATCTTACATATGAGACAGCCTCTTTTCCCTTTATATGAATTTGATTATTAAAGCGTGTTTTGCTGAAGTTTAATATCTTCTTCTTTAGTGCCCCATAAAATTTTAAGATCGCCATAAGGCAAAATAAAGCTGTTTTTAAACCACATGGTAGAATTACTTAGCCCCACATCAGCACCATCGAGGTCTTTTTTTGACAACCAGTCTAACTTTTCCCATTGGCCGCTTTGAAGATTAAGTACGCCATAAACAGCTTTTAATTTTGTAGCCCCGGTTTTATCATTACATATAACATATAACTTTCCATCATTATAATGGTATTCGGTTGGTAATGTTGTTACAGGCACATAGTAGACCACTGGTAAAAACTGTTGCGCTTTTAGGTTGATATTAGTATCATAAATATTTAGTAGAAATGAAGTTTCGTTCTTCCATGGGGCTTCATTTGGGGATTGAATAGATATCAGGGCAGATAGCGAAACTACTAATTTATCGCCTGCTTCTGTAACAGACCTAATATCCAATCCTTTTTTCTCAAATGTTGGGGCATCCATCTTTTTGTTTACAGGTACAAACGCTTTCCGCAAGCTTTTTAAATGGTCGCTGGTAAATACCTCTTCGGTAAAGTTGGTTTTGCCGGTAGCAAAGTCAAATTTACCGATAGAAAGCTCTGTTTTGCTATCCTGATTGTCGAAGATCGCTGCACAATACATGGTGCTGGCGTTAGTAGTGGATGAAATGAAGTAGAGCGAATGGAAAGGATCATAGTTTTTGTCGGCTTCATAAGGTACATCAGCTTTTATATTGGCAATAGCAGTATTGCTGCCGGTGCCGTATTTAACAATTTCCAAATGATTTTGATTGAGCCATGATACTATGAAATTGCCATTTATATCGGTGGTTATATTTTCCAGTGTGCCCTCGTGCAAATCAATCTTATATTGTTTAGCGTTCAACTGGTCGTCATATTCCATAACGGTTATATCCCTGGTTTCATTCATTGATTTATATGGGTTTGAAAACACGGTAGCTATGTGAAGTGTATTCTTGAACCCGGTTTCTCTCAATGATATTTTTAGGTACTTACCCTCACCGGTGAATATATGTTTTTCAATCAAATAGTCTTTTTTTATTTCAAATAGTTTTTTTTCGAGCAACACTTTCCCGGTTTTAGGATCCAGGATAAATGCGTTAGTAACCGCTACATCTTTTGCTTCATCATCAGTTGTAATAGCAACTATTTTGTCTTTAAATTTTTCTATTGTAACGCCAGAGCCGGTTAATGGCGTTGTCCATAAAGTTTCCATGTGATCGTTTACTGCCATCACGTCTGCATTCTTTTTCCCAGCCTGTACAGCTATAATGTTTACCTGGTCATTTAAAATCAAGACTCCAGGAACTGCGCTGGCATCCTTGTAAAATTTTTTTGAAACAGGTGCATCGTTTTGTGCAAATGCCGTAAACGGGGTTAATAGTGTTAAGTAAATTAGGGTTTTTTTTATCATGACTAATGTTTAAGTTGATTGCAAAATACCTAATGTGGAGACAAACCGCCAAATATAATTGCAAACTTAATATAGCCTGCTGAGGTTCAGGTATAAAGAATGGCTATTGCCAAATGATTGGTTTGGGGATAAATGCACTGATTTAAAATTGCGGGGATATAAATTCGAAGAGGCTTTTGTCTATAATTTATTTTATTCGCTATTTTCATCCGATTTTTATATGTACGGTAATTATTTTAATAATAAAGTTGTATTAGTAACCGGTGGCGGCTCGGGAATAGGCAGGGGACTGTGCTTGCAGCTTGCCGTAGAAGGTGCAATCGTTTTTTGTACCGATATTGATTTGGCAAAAGCCACTGAAACAGCATCCATAGCAGTAAATGATAAAGTAATTGCCCAAAAGCTTGATGTAACGATAGCTGCTGAATTTGAAAATGTTATTGCGGAAATCATAAACCAATATGGACGGCTTGATTTAATATTCAACAACGCTGGCATTGCGGTAAGTGGCGAGATACGCGACATTAGTTTAGCACAATGGATAAAGGCTATTGATGTAAATTTTTACGGTGTACTAAACGGCTCGCAAATAGCATACCGGCAAATGTTAAAACAGGGCTCCGGGCAAATTGTAAATATAGCGTCAGCTGCGGGGTTGATTGATCACCTGGGATTGATGGCTCCTTATAGTGTTACTAAACATGCCGTAGTAAACTATACCCAAATTTTGCGGCTCGAAGCAAAAAAGCTGGGCATTAAAGCCAGTGTAGTTTGTCCGGGTTTTATACGTACTGCTATCGGTACAAATGCTATAAACCCCAATGCCAATAAACAATGGAATAATTATGCTATTAAACTGGTTGCAAACGGCATCAGTGTTGAAAAAGCCATTGATGAAATTTTAAAAGGCGTTGCCGCAAACAAAGAGGTGATTATTTTTCCATTGCAGATTAAAATAATTTATCGCTTTACACAATTGTTTAAAGGCCTGTGCAAAATAGCAATGCAAAAGGCAGTAAAGGATTACAGGGAAAAATACCGTCTTCCCGACCAATAAAATACAAACAGATAAATTTTAAATCCTACTCAAAATTCAGGGCAATATGGATGGTTTCTGCTCGAAAATATATTTTACCCTTTCCTGGTTATGCGCTGTGTCGGTACTTAAAGTAAGCGCTTTGCCTTCATAACAACTGTAAGTTATAGCAATACTATTTTGGCCTGCCGGAATAGTTTTTACCACTTCAATTGACTTTAAATCGGACGGGATTTTTGCGCCGAACCAATGATCGTCATCCTGCTGGTTCCAGGTAACTAGGGTTAATTCTTCTCCCGATACTTTATTACTGCCAGACTGTGTTGCTTTCAGCGCTTGTTCATTTCCATATAAAGTTGACATGGTGTGCTGCTTTTTGTTGATGAACGAGGCGATTACCTTTAATCCTTTTTGGCTGAATTTATACCATGCCGGTATGGCGGCCTTTTCGTTAAACAGGTTGGCGGTATTGGTGTTATTGTTGCAGGCTGTTAATAGCAACAATGAGGCGGCCACTATATTGATGATTGCTTTCATGATTGATGTTGTTATTGTTTAACGGGCTGGGTAAATACAAAGTCTTCATTTTTTAAAGGGCGATGGCAGTTAACACATTCAGTAGTAAACATTGCGTTTTTACCACCATATGGAGTCATCTTAGCCGTTTTAAACCGTGCCCATCCCCAGCCTTTGGTAGCAGCGTATTTTTGGGCATCTTTTATCATATACTCTACCTGCACAAACTCGCCGGTACGTACGTTGTCATTATTGTCCAGTAGTTGTTTCCAATCGGCTTTTGCAAATGTGGTTCCGTTTGGCCATGGGTGAATATTATTTTCTTTAATGGCCTTAACAGCAATATCGTTACCAAAAATTACCCGCATGGTGCCGTTATCAAAACGTTCGGTGGTACTTATGGCCTGCCAGTTTTTATAATCGGGTATATAAGCAACGCCGTTGGCGGCAACAGGTAAGTTGCTAGGTATAACTGAACCTTTGTGCCATTGATCAAATTGCTTTTCAGTAGCATTAATTGGGGCTGTATCGGCAGGTTTGTTTTTTACAAAGCCTGATACATAGTTTTTAAGCACCGCTAAATCGGCAGCTGATATTTTAGCCGAAGTATGTACCGATGCATAACTTGGAACAGGCATAGCGCCCTCGGCTATCTGGTTTACAATTTCCCACATTTTTGCCTGTTGGGCTGCCACGGGCATATGCTGCCAATCAGAAAAATTGAGCGCCTTGCGGCCCTCGCGTACGTGGCCGGCTACCAGCCAGTAGGCGGGTGCAATCTGATCAAACCAACGCAGGTTGGTTTCGTTGGAGTGGCAGTCATAACAGGCCCGGGTAATAATATTTTTAATCTCGTTAGGCGCCTGCAAATCGGCATTAACCGGAGGGTTGTTTATAGCAGGATGTATAAATTGGATGCCTGCTAAAACGACAAGCAAAACAATAACTGTTGTGAGTATCCTTTTTTTCGAAATGTTCATTGGCTTTAGTTTGTATATCAAATATACCCAAAGCCAGCATGGTAAACCACCATAAAAAAGGTGAGTTAGGCAAATTAGCCGTTGAATCAGGCAATTGATTGGTTATTGTTTAGGCGTCGCAATATTAGCACGGAGATTTTTTACTATTATTGTTATTGAATTATAAACCAAATTATTACATGAAATCAATTGTTCTCACCACAACATTAGTAATTGCTTGTTTACTTTCGGCCTGCGAGTATAAGGCCAAACCTGATAGCCCCATTGCCGGAACCTGGCAATTGCTAACCCATACCGAAATCACAAAGGGTGTAAGCGCCGTTACCGATTATACCAAAAATCTGCGCATGATAAAGATCATTAACCAAACCCATTTTGCATTTTTGGTGCATAGTGTAAATACGGCGAAAGATTCATCCAATAATTTTGATGCAGGAGGAGGTTCCTATACTTTATACGGGGATAAATACACCGAACACCTGGATTATTATAAAGACAAAAACTGGGAAGGCAAATCGTTTGATTTTACCATTAGACTTAAAGGTGATACCCTTATTCAAAAAGGATTGGAGAAAGTTGAAAAGGAAAATATCGACAGAGTGATTATCGAGAAATACGTGCGGGTGCAATAAAATTACATCATCATAGGCTAAAAAGAAAAGAGCGGTTATTTAACCGCTCTTTTCTTTTTAAACATTTTTCTGTTAGGTTATTTAGCTGCTGCTGAGCTCCAGCCGTCACTCCAGCCGCCGTTTAGCGTTGAGTTTTTGGAGTCGGTTACAAGCTTGTCATATTTCGTAGCCTGATCGGGCGTTAATATTGCCTTTATTTTTTTTATGGTTGATGTTCTGAGCGGTCCAACGTCAGCTAACATTTTGTCAGTATTTCCATTGTCTTTGGTTTTGATTTTCGCAAACTTATCCGCCGATTCCTGATAAATGGTCGATACTTTAGCGGTTTGTGCATCAGTCAGCTTTAATTGTTTTTGTAATCCTTTAGCTTTTTGAACAGGATCACTTGTAGAAGTAGTTTGCGCGTGGCCTGCTACTGCTATTCCGATCACTAAGGAGCATATTAACAAAATTCGTTTCATTTTTTTGTGGTTTAATGGTTATAGACATTATAAATGTAGCATATTATTTTAACAATAAAAACTGATGATTGTTTCTTTATCTTATTTTCATTCAATGTGTTGATTCCCTATTTTAGTTTGACGCTGTAACCATCGGCATGCCCATAGATGACTGAGCCTTGTGTTTAAAGATTAGTTTTTTCAGGTGTATAACTTCCGGTTTATTATCACCCTCGGTTATTTGTAAAAACTGATTGGGCACAACATTTTTGAAGTGTTGAATCGTATTGCTACCGGCCCATCTGATCTCGATATCATCAATCAATTTTGCCTGGCCTATTCCCAGTTCTTGTCGCAATGGCGATGAGCCAAAACTGCCGCCCGAGTTTACATCTTTATAAACACTGCGTTTAACACCATTTTCGGTAAAGCTTACCTTAATGCGGCTGCCAATTGCCGCCCTGTTGGCTTTTACTCCCTGAAGCTTTAAGCTGATAAAGTTGTTGTTGCTTTGGCCAGGGTTAACGTATAGCGAGCTGGTGTATGAATCACCTCTGAATGCACCACCCATTTCAATAAAAATATCCTGATTGCCATCATTTCTGAAATCGGCAAAGGCTACACCATGCCCTTTTTGCAAATTGCCCGCGCGCGATGATATGGTAACATCGGCAAATGTTTTGCCGCCCATGTTTTTAAACAGCTTATTAGGTATGAGTGATCTGAAATCGGGATTGCCTGTTCCAAAATACATATCCAGGTAGCCGTCATTATCAATATCGCCAAAATTGGCGCCCATACTATAAACCACCTTGTCGAGTCCTGTTTCTTTGGTTACATCGGTAAAAGTGCCATCGTGATTGTTGCGGTAAAGGTAAATATTGCCGGCACCATCAATTGGCTTTCCAATGGCTTTAGCAGCGGCATAGTATCCTAAGCTGTTAATTCTGTAATCGTAATCACTCACCATAATGTCGGGCCAGCCATCATTATTATAATCATAAAACCAGGTGGCAAAGGTGCCGCGCTTATTTTTAGCAATTCCCGATTGTTCAGTAACATCTTCAAAATCAACATTCACTCCCGGTTTGCCCAGGTTTTTTAATAAATGCTTCTTACCATCAAGGGTTGATATAAATATATCGGGCCAGCCATCGTTATTAAAATCGGCCGATGCCACCCCTTTTACAAATGATGTGATATTACAGTGAGCACTTTCGGCCACGTTGGTAAAAGTGCCATCATGATTATTAATATAAAGCATACAAGTATGCACTCCGCTAGTGTCTGACCCGCCGGTGTTTTCGGCACCAATAAATACATCGAGCCAGCCATCATTATTAAAATCGGCCCATACTGCCGTTTGGGTAGGATGATAAAAGAGTAAGCCGCTGGGTATGGTTACGTCGGTAAAAGTACCGTCGCCATTATTCCTCAGCAGCGAGCTGGGCTGGTTACCAAACCCCTGCTGGTTCCAGGCGCCCCGCAATACAAATATGTCGGTATTGCCATCGTTGTTGTAATCGGTTTGTTGAATATTCAGGCCACCGGTAATACCCTTTAGTCCGCTGTGTTCCGTCATGTCGCTGAAGGTGCCGTCTTTATTATTTTGAAAATAGTGCATGGCATCATCCAATCCCCAGCCGGAGGTCACAATATCCAGGTAACCATCATTATTAAAATCATCCACAATTACGCCTCCGGCCCGGCCATTGATATTTAAGCCTAAATCGGCAGCCATATCATTAAATGGTTTCACCTTAAAGGCCGTGTCTGCATCCAGGCCGGGAATTAAGTACTCTTTGGGCACATCTTTGGGATAACCACCTAAAGTCATAAATGCAATGTTTAGGAGCCAGCGCGAGCTCAGATCGTCCGGATGGCTTTTTAAAACCGATTCATAAGTTTCAATAGCCTTTGTTGAACCTGTTTTGAGCAGGTGCACGCCACCATCTTTTATTGGAAAGATGCACGATTCCCCATTATGGTTCAGCATGCAATTGCTGCGCTCGCCCAAACGCATATAAGCCAGGCCAATATCTGGCATCATAGCATCAACCGACATTAAATCTGTTCGTTTAATAAGGCTTTCGTAAATCTTAACCGCTTCTTGTTCACGGCCCACTTTGAGTAAAAGTGCAGCTTTGGCGGTAAGCACGCTGGTGTTATTGCTGTTGCCGGGAATTTTTGTAAGAAATGAATCGCACTGAATAACTTTTGCTTCCGGATTAAATGGATTTAATGGGCTGTTATTTCTTTTATTCAATCGCGCAAGTATTTCTATCATTTGCTGGTGCGATGAGTTTTGGCAGGAGACGGTTATCGCCATCCACGTAAACAAAACAATGGCACCCGGGATTTTTTTTATGTTTATCATACATCAATTTCTTTTTATCCGGATGCCTCGCATTTTTAGCTGTTTACAACAAACCGGAGTGTTTTTAATTATTTTATTTTAAAGCCGTAACCATTGGCATACACATCGGCCCCTGTGCTTTGTGTTTAAAGGTTAGTTTTTTCAGATGGATGATTTCGGCAGTATTATTACCCTCAGTTATATATAAGAACTGATTAGGTGCAACATTTTTAAAATGTTGGGTGGTATTGCTGCCCGCCCACCTGATCTCGATATCATCAATCATTTTTGCCTGCCCTATTCCCAGTTCCTGCCGCAATGGAGATGAGCCGAAACTGCCGCCGGAGTTTACATCTTTATAAACACTGCGCTTAACGCCGTTCTCGGTAAAGCTTACCTTAATGCTACTGCCAATGGCGGCCCTGTTGGCTTTTACTCCTTCAAGCTTTAGGCTGATAAAATTGTTATTGCTTTGGCCCGGGTTAACGTAAAGCGAACTGGTATATGAATCGCCAACATAGGCACCGCCCATTTCAATGAAAATATCCTGATTGCCGGTGTTTCTTAAATCGGCGAGGGCCACACCGTGTCCTTTTTGTAAATTGCCCGTACGCGAGGAGGTGGTAACATCCGCAAATTTTTTACCATCAATGTTTTTAAATAGCTTGTTAGGAACCAGCGATTTAAAATCGGGGTTACCGGTACCGAAATACATATCGGGATAGCCATCATTATCAATATCGCCAAAATTGCCGCCCATGCTGTACACCACTTTATTGAGCCCGGTTTCTTTGGTTACATCGGTAAAAGTGCCATCGTGATTGTTTCGGTAAAGGTAAACGTTGCCGGCATTGGGCTCGGGTTTGCCCATGCCTTCTGCTCCGGCATAATAAGCCAGGCTTTTGTTGAAATGATAGTCACTTACTAAAATATCGGGCCAGCCATCGTTGTTATAATCAAAAAACCAGGTTGTAAAGGTGCCCCTGGTATTTTTATCAATTCCTGATTTGGCGGTTACATCTTCAAAATCAACCCCCATCCCTGATTTGCCTTTGTTTTTTAACAAATACTTTTTGCCGTTAAAGGTTGAGATAAATATATCGGGCCATCCATCGTGATTATAATCGGCTGCCGTTACGCCTTTTACATACGACTTGATATCGCAGTGAGCCTTGTGCGCAACTTCGGTAAAGGTGCCGTCGTGGTTGTTAAGATACAGCATGCAGGTATGCTCTCCGTCTATATCCATCCGGCCTGAATTTTCGGTGCCTATAAATACGTCCAGCCACCCATCATTATTAAAATCGGCCCAAACAGCTGCCTGGGTGGGATGCAGGAACAATAACCCGCTCTGTATGGTGACATCGGTAAACGTGCCATCGCCATTATTGCGCAGCAACGAACTTGGCTGATTGCCGAATCCCATTGTGTTCCAGGCGCCCCGTAAAACAAAAATGTCCATATTGCCATCGTTGTTATAATCTGTTTGCTGGATATTTAGTCCACCGGTAATGCCCTTAAGTCCGCTTTGTTCGGTTAAATCGCTAAAGGTTCCGTCTTTATTATTCTGAAAGTAATGCATCGGGTCGCCCAGGCCCCAGCCCGAGGTAATAATATCCAGGTAGCCATCGTTATTAAAATCATCAATAATTACACCGCCGGCTTTGCCATTGATGTTAAGGCCCAAATCGGCAGCCATATCTGTAAAAGGTTTTACCTTAAAAGCGGTGTCGGCATCTAAACCCGGTATTAAAAATTGTTTGGGTACATCTTTGGGGTAACCGCCCAGCGTCATAAAGGCAATATTGAGCAGCCATTTAGATTCCAGGTCATCCGGATGATTGGTTAATATGGTTTCGTAGGTTTCAATGGCTTTGGTTGACCCTGTTTTTTGCAGATGTATACCGCCGTCCTTGATTGGGAAAATACACGAAGAACCATTATGGTTGAGCATACAATTGGTACGTTCACCCAGGCGCATATAGGCTATCCCAACGTCAGGCATCATGGCATCCAGGCTCATAAAGTCTGTTTTCTTTATCAGTTCCCGGTAGGTTTTAACAGATTGCTCCTCCTGGCCCACCTTTAATGCAAGTGAGGCCTTTAGGCTCAATAGCCTCATATTATGTTCATTGCCTGGTATTTTAAGCAGTGAATCGCAATGTGCCATTTTGCTTTCGGGGCTAAACGGATTTGAAAAACTGTTATTCCTTTTATTTAACTCAGCAAGTAGGTCAACCATTTGCTGGTGCGACGATTTTTGGCAGGAGTATATCGTTAAAAATCCAAAGAGGACCACGGTCGCCCTTGTAATTTTTCTTCTGTTCATTGTTATAAATTTTTTAATCCGGCTTCTCTTGAAAGTACCGGTATTACATTTTTTAAATAGATTGCGAATTATAAAGAGATATGGGTTTAGTTAAATTAAATAGCGGATAGCCTGATGTCTTCCGCCTGGTAATTGTTTTTGACAACTAATAGCCGACAACATCCGTACGTTTACGCAGGAAAATTTAATTTAAGAAACCATTGCCATCATATCCGGAGGCTGGCCGGGGCCGCTGCGATAGGTGTTGGGGATAAGCGATTGATCCGTTAGCTTTTTTTTCTGCAACACAAACTGCGGATTGCTGAACATATAATCGATGACAGGAGTATTATAGTCCATTAGGATTATTTTGCCAAAAGGCACGTGTTCTTTCCGGGTTACCGGAATATCCTTTATTTGTTTGGCGTAGATAATGTTTTGCCCCGATAGGTGGGTTGTTTTGTAATTGGGAATACACATCAGGTAGATGGCCTTTTGAGTTACCCTTATTTTTACATAATTATAGCTGGCATTTGCAAACCGTACCTCCCCATTTAAATTGATATATCCTTTCCAATCGGCCGCGTGAGGGAGGTTAACGGGAATTTTTATTTCTGTTAAATCGTCAACACTATAAAGGTTTTTGTTTATCTGTTCGTTGAAAAACCTATCAGTTTTAAAAACCAAATATTGATAAAAAGCAAGTTGCCCACCTATGTTAAAAAGGTGGATAAACAGCAATGCTATAGCAATAAGCTTTTTCAATTTATTGGTTCAATATTTTTTAAGTAAGTTGAATTGCGTTAATTAAGCAGCAGATCGGCGAAATTATTTAGTCAACCTGCCTTAATCAACGCAACGCAGTTCTGTTTAAAATTTTCCGTATCCTACGTGGGCCATGCGTTCGCCCATTTCGGCATAGGCTTCATTGGGGCCCGGCGCCCAGGTACCCAGGCCGTCAACGTATCGGTTATACATGCAAAATGCGGCGGCAATTAATACAGTATCATGTATTTCTATATCTGTTGCGCCAAATTTGCGTGCTTCGGCTACGTCTTCTTCAGTAACGTTTTTGCCATTGCGCTGTACCTGGTGTGCAATATGCAGTAATGACCGTAATTTATCAGAAACAGGGGTTTGAGGCAAGCCTGCTTTAATATCGTCAATAAGGCTTAAGCCCGATTTTAAGTGAGCAGCAGCTGCTGCTGCGTGTGAGGTATGACAAAAATGGCAGCCATTCCAATAGGAAACAGATGCTGCAATAATCTCCCTTTCACCGCTGCTTAGACTTGAAGGGCCTCGCAGCAGCACTTCTGCCAAATCAGTTAATGGTTTGCCGGTTTCAGGGCGATAGTTTAAAAGACCTACTATGCCCGGTAATTCTTCGTTTAATAATTTTATATGTGCCATGTTGTTTTGTTATGTTGAATTAATTGGCTTTGCTAAACAAGTTCCTGTGTTGGGTTTACTTTAAAGGGAGCGGTTAAGTATCCTTCGCGTGCGCGCTGTTCGCCCATTTTGTCATAAAGTGCGGCATCATCGGGCTGCCATGTGGCTAAGCCGTCAACATAGCGATTGTACATGCAAAATGCAGCGGCAATTAATACGGTATCATGTATTTCAATGTCTGTTGCGCCTTCTTTGCGGGCCAGCTCAACATCGGCCGGGGTTACGTTTTTACCTCCGCTTTGTACATGCGCCGCAATTTTTAATAATGCTTTCATTTTGCTGCTGATAGGCGCGGAGTCGGGATCGTCCAACACTTGTTTCACAATTTCAGCATTGTTGCCCAACTGATGCTGGGCTATTGCGCCATGTATGTTGCAGCAATATTTGCACGTATTTAAGCGGGATACATAGGTAGCAATCAATTCTCTTTCTCCTGCACTTAAGCTTGGGTGTGGGTTGTGTAATAAAGTTTGTACAAGATCATTCAATGGTCCGGCTGTTTCAGGCCGAAACATAAACAGGCTGCGGATACCAGGAAATTCTTTGGGTAAATTAATATGTGGCATATTTTTACGGTATTAATATTATTACTACGCTTTAACATTTGTTTTTTAGGCAGATGTAAAAAGGCCTCTGATAATTGTATTAAAAATGAAATTTAATAATTATTGGACTAGCTGGCAGCTTTTCCATAACGATGGGTTTAAAACCCATCGTTATACTATACACCTGTTAGTGTTGTCACCAACAGGTAACGTAAAGCTTGTATGGATTATAGGCCCAGCGGTTTGTCGGTGACGACATCAACAAAGGCAAAGGGACTTTTTCCATAACGATGGGTTTTAGACCCATCGTTGTACCAGCATCTATCAAAAATTAACAAATATGCCGTGGCGGCTGATCGGGAATAGAACGATAGCTACAGGCTAACCGTTGGGCCGGTTGAGCATCTTTCACTTGTATGTTTTTAGAAAAGGAATGAAATGCAAATTGATAAAAAGCAAAGTTAAACTTCCCTAATAAGGTGGTTTTACTATAAGGAACGTGATCCTTTTTAGGCACGGGAGCATGTTTAACCTCTTTAACTCCTATAATATTTTGGTTTAATAAACGGGTGGTATTATAATTAGGCACACACATCAGATATAAGGTGTGCCTGGTTATTTTCATTTTTACGTAATTGTAACTGGCATCGCCAAACTGAATTTGCCCGCTTATGTTTTCGTACTCTTTCCAGTCGCTGATGTTGGGCATATTTACCGGTAGTGCAACTTCGGTAAGGTCATTTACATTGTATAGGCCTTTGCTGGTTTGCTCGCTGAAAAACTTGTCGGCCACGTACGAAAAATATTGGTGCATTGCCAACTGACCACCTATGTTAAACAGGTAGATAGAGAGCATCGTAGCAGCAATCAGCTTTTTCACAAGTATTTACGGTAAAATTGGTTTTATAAATATGAGATTTATCCACTGACTTTCAAAATTTATTTTTTCAACTTAATAAAAGAAAAGGCATTTGATGGTTCTCAAATGCCTTTTGTTGTTATACCGCCACTGGTAAACTGACGCTTTCTATATCTTCTGCCAATAGAGGATTTACGCTTTCGTCATCCTTTTCTACCCGGAGGTTACTTACAATGTGCTGCTGGCGGGTCGGGGTGTTTTTGCCCATATAATATTCCAGCAAGCCCTTGATGTTGGCATCCTTTAATATAACCGGATCAAGACGGATATCTTTGCCAATAAACAGTCCAAACTCATCGGGTGAGATTTCGCCTAAACCTTTAAATCGGGTGATTTCCGGTTTCGTGCCTAAGCGGGCTATGGCATTGCGGCGTTCTTCATCGCTATAACAATAAACCGTTTCTTTTTTATTACGCACCCTGAACAAAGGCGTTTGCAGAATAAATACATGGCCCGCTTTAACCAGGTCGGGGAAAAACTGCAAAAAGAAAGTCATGAGCAGCAAACGGATGTGCATACCGTCAACATCGGCATCGGTAGCTATTACAATGTTGTTGTATCTTAAATCGTCCAGCCCGTCTTCAATGTTTAGTGCGTGCTGCAATAAATTAAACTCCTCGTTTTCGTAAACCACCTTTTTGGTGAGACCAAAACAGTTTAGGGGTTTACCTTTTAAGCTGAAAACAGCCTGGGTCATTACATCACGCGATTTGGTGATCGATCCGCTGGCTGAGTCACCTTCGGTAATAAATAAAGTTGTTTCCTGCTGGCGCTCATGGCCCTCGCCAAAATGCAATTTACAATCGCGCAGCTTGCGGTTATGCAGCGATGCTTTTTTAGCGCGCTCATTTGCCAGTTTTTTAATACCTGCAATATCCTTACGCTCACGTTCTGATTGTAATATGCGTTTTAGTAAAGCATCGGCAACAGCGGTGTTTTTATGCAGATAATTATCTAACTCTTTCTTTACAAAATCATTAATAAAGCCACGTACAGATGGCCCCTCCGGGCCAATATTTTGCGAGCCCAGCTTGGTTTTTGTTTCGGCCTGAAACAGCCGGACCATTGAATGATCTTGTACAAACTTTATTACACAACCCACACCTTTATAGCGATAGCTGCCACAATAGATGCGCGTACATCTGAAGCATCAAATTCCTTTTTATAAAATTCGCGGATGGTTTTTACCACCGCTTCGCGGAAAGCCGCCTGGTGCGTACCGCCCTGCGTTGTATTTTGTCCGTTTACAAACGAGTAATATTCTTCGCCATATTGCTGCCCGTGAGTCATGGCAATTTCAATATCCTCACCCTTTAAGTGAATAATAGGGTAGCGGATAGTTTCGGCATCGGTATTACGGGTGAGCAGGTCAAATAAACCGCGTTCCGAAAAATATTTTTGCCCGTTAAAGTTTAAGGTAAGGCCCGAATTAAGGAACACATAGTTCCAGATCATGCTTTCAACAAACTCAGGAATAAAGCGATAATGCCTGAAAATGGTATCGTCAGGAA
>JABDEQ010000051.1 GCA_013286985.1 Bacteroidota bacterium
CTTAGTAGTACGGCGGTTTTTTATGATGGTTGAAATTGTTGAAAAAGTAGTATCCATGGTTATAAAAAATAAAAATCCCGGTTGAAAAACCGGGATTCAAAAATAAGTTTATTATTATAATTGAACGATCAGCAAACTGACACATTAAAAAATAGGCGGATATTTATTTGGATCCATTTCATTCATCATGCCATACACCGTTTCAATAACATCATCAACAGATGGTTTGGTAAAATAATCCCCATCGGAACCATAAGGCGGACGGTGCTCTTTAGCGCTCAATGTTCTTGGCTGCGCATCCAGCGAATAATAGCCTTTTTGAGCTTCCAATACTCTTTGCAGAATATAGGCAGAACCCGCACCTGGCAAATCTTCGTCAACTATTAAAAGCTTGCTGGTTTTCTTTAACGATTGACCACAAACGTTATCCGTATCAAAAGGATGCAGTGTTTGCGGGTCAATTACTTCCATATTGATGCCCAGTTCTTCCAGTTCCTTAGCCGCTTCCATTACAATGCGCAGGGTTGAGCCATACGAAATTACGGTGATGTCACTGCCTTGCTTTAAGATTTCTGCCTTACCCAACGGAACAGTAAATTCGCCCACGTTAACCGGCAGCTTTTCTTTTAGGCGATACCCGTTCAGGCATTCAATTACCAGAGCGGGCTCATCACCTCTTAATAATATGTTATACATACCGGCAGCCTGCGTCATATCACGCGGAACGCAGATATGTAAACCACGCATTGAATTTAATATTAAACCCATTGGCGAACCCGAATGCCATATACCCTCCAACCGGTGACCGCGTGTACGTATAATTAAAGGCGCCTTTTGCCCGCCACGGGTGCGGTAGCTTAAGCTTGCTAAATCATCGCTGATAACGTTAATGGCATATAATAGATAGTCGAGGTATTGAATTTCGGCAATAGGTTTTAAGCCGCGCATAGCCAGGCCCATACCCTGCCCTATTATAGTAGCCTCGCGGATACCGGTATCAGTGATCCTTAAATCGCCATATTTACTTTGTAAACCGGCAAAGCCCTGGTTTACGTCGCCTATGGCGCCCACATCTTCACCAAAGGCAACAATACTTTTACAGCCAATGAATTTTTGGAAAAATACATTTCAAATATTTATGAGTCTGCACATCTGGAAGAATCGGGCCTGGCTATGGAAGTATTCAAAAAAGCCATTACCGGTTACCTCAACTTAAAAGGAAGAAACAAATTACCCGCAAACAGCGCAGTAGTTACGGTGGTTGATCTGGCTAAATCAAGCCACGAGAAAAGGATGTGGATTATTGATGTTTTAAATAAAACGCTTATTCTAAATACCTGGGTAGCACACGGCCACGGAAGCGGCGGCGATATGGCTACCCGTTTTTTCCGATAAAATGGACTCGCATAAAAGCAGCCTCGGTTTTTATTTAACCGACGATGTTTATTATGGCAAAAATGGCCGCTCATTACGTTTAGATGGCCTTGATGCTGGTTTTAATAGCCACGCCCGTGCCCGTGCCATTGTTGTACACGGAGCTGATTATGTTGGCGAAGGTAATATTGACGAAGAAGGTCGCCTGGGTCGCAGTTATGGCTGTCCTGCTGTATCGCCTGATGTTGCTGATTTGGTTATTGATAACATTAAAGACAAAACGGTATTGTTTATCAACGGAAACAGCAGCAAATACTCATCAAAATACCTCGATCGTGAGATTGCAGCAAATTTTGTTTATAACGATCCGGCTAATAGCTATATCGCTGATCTGTAATTAATAATCTGAAATATTTAATTGGGTAAATCAACCCATCGATATATAGCATTGTGGATGCTGCAAGTAGTTCTTGCAGCATTTTTTATTAAGTCCGAATCCTGCGCCACTGTCGGTGTTATCACCATGGGTGTTCGGAGGATAGAAAAAGGTGTAATGCTTTTTGCGTTAATGCATTGGCGTGTGGACTCACCCTGTCATCGCTACGCTCAACATCCCTCTCTTCGCTGTGCGTAAAGAGGGAAATAACAAAAAAGAAAAAATCCTCCAACCCTCTTTACGAAGTAGAGAGGGTCGACGGGCGGAGCCTCGTCGGGGTGAGTCCACTCTGCCCCTGTTGGTGTTGTCACCAACAGGTAACGTAAAGCTTTTATGGAGCATAAGCCACGCGGTTTGTTGGTGACAACACCCAACAAAGGCAGGGAATTCATTTTGTCCCTATTTGTTTATAGTTACTGTTTAATTTACACTTGCCACCGGCAAATACTTAAGCAAATGATCGTATAAAACAATATCGAGGCCGTAAACATCCGGCCTGAATTGCAATGCACCATTTTGATCTTCCCAGCAGGTAACGTAAGTAATATAAACCGGTACTTTTTTAGACAGGTAGATCTCCGTAGGGTCAGGGTTATTGGCATCCATATCTTTCGATATCAGATCAAATTTTTTACCTGTACCAAATAAATTTAAGGCTAATCCTTTCGGGTCGCCAAGACGTACACAGCCGTGGCTAACAGCTCTCATCTTTTTAAAGAAAGCATATTTTGCCGGGGTATCATGCAGGTAAACGCTGCTCTGGTTATTAAACAGAAACTTTATTTTCCCTAACGAATTACTTTCGCCCGGATTTTGCTTAAAATCATAATCAGAGTTATCCTTCGTAACTTTCGACCAATCTATTTTCTCCGGGTCTTTTACCAGCCTGTCGTTCTGGTACACATTGATGCTTTTGTTGGCCAAATAAAAACGGTCTTTTGCAGCCTCCACAATAATTTCTTTGTTAGCTATACTTCTGGGGATGTTCCAGATAGGATTAACTTCAACACTGTGTATCAAACTGTTTAGCAAAGGTGTTTCGTGCTCGTTGGGCTTATCAATTTTACACGAATCGTCATAAGCCATCAGCGTGTTGGCATTAACCATATTGCGGCCCTGGCCCACACAAACTTTCATATTTAATACTGATTTTCCGCTGTCAATCACATTCAACCCAAAATCGGGGATGTTTACAATTACATATTTATCTTCACCAGGTTTATTTTTCCAGCGTAAACGCTCCATGTTTACCAGCAATATACGCCTGGTTTCCTCCTGCGATATTCCCTTCGCCGCAAACCCGGCTTTAAGTGCGCTTTGTAACGCCACGTATTGCGTGTCTTTTGGCTGTATACTATCCATATACAACTTCATATTCTTAATATCAAAAGCCTTAATCATGGTTAAACTATCGGGCCGTTTGGTAGCCACAAAGTACCGCTGAAAAATAACCTTTGGGTTTATAACGCCATATTGCAGGGCATTGCTGTAATTTATGATGGAATTGGCGGCGGTAAGTTCAATGGCAGCCATTTGCTGGTATGCCTCATTAAGTGTTTTAACGCCGTTTTTTGCTGTAAACTTATTCAGCATATTCTTCAGCTGCTCTGCCTGGAAAAGCCCGGCATCCAATCCATGCTCATCGGCATTCATAAAATAACCGTCGGCAATGTAAAGGTCGCCGTTAAATAAATGGTTCAATATAAATTCAGGCTGGTAATTATTCTTTTCGTAATGAGCTAGTATTAAATCGGCATGTTTAATTTTCAGCTTCCTGTTGGTAAGTGTTTTTTTGAATACTACCGCGAAGCTATCAGGTTCAAAATCCTGAAAAACCTTATTGTGTGTTTTCTTGAATAACACACTGGCCATTTCTGAGCGTTTCTTTTTACAGCTATGTAGAGTAAGGAAAAAGGCAGTTAGCAGAAGTATAAGTAGCGATACGGTAACTTTTTTTACCGGTGTAAGTTTAGTCATAGTAGTTAATCGGATTAAAGATAATAATTATTGGCAAATTAAGTACTACAAGTTGATGTAAGATTTTCGTTAAATTTGAAGCAATGCCACATACCCTGTAAAGCGTTTTTGTTGTATTTTAAAGCTAATAGTATGCCAGTAAAAAGATATCTTTTGTTTTTTGTGATAATAATTTTCAGCCTTGCGGTAAAGGCGCAAAGTTATGCCCCGGTTAACCCAAATGCCAGCAATGAAGTAAAAAAAGTTTTACAGCTTTTGTACGATATAAAAGGGAAAAATATCCTTTCGGGTCAGCAGAATTACAATAGCGATTTAAATACGTTTTCTGACAGCGCCAAACAGATAAGTGGCAAATACCCGGCCATATGGGGCAGCGATTTCATTAATTGGGGCGATAAGGACCTGGGTCCGCAGATTGTTGCCGAAGCCACCAAAAAATGGCAGCAAGGCTACCTGGTTACCCTGATGTGGCATGAAGGAAAGCCTACTGATAATCCACCTTACGAATTTTCGAAAAATGTAATTGCCAAAATGAGCGATGCCGATTGGAACCAGCTGGTTACTCCGGGCACAGATCTGAATAAAAAATGGCTGGCCCAGATAGATGTTATTGCTGGTTATTTAAAGCAATTACAGGATGCCGGCGTACCCGTTTTGTGGCGCCCATACCACGAAATGAATGGCGTTTGGTTTTGGTGGGGAAATAAAAAAGGCGAAAACGGCATAGTTAAACTTTGGAAAATGATGTACGATCGTTTTACCAATTATCACCACCTCAATAACTTGATTTGGGTTTGGGGAGCCAACGGCCTGCGAGATATTCCGTTTGATGAAACTTATGCCTACCAGGATTATTATCCGGGTTCAAAATATGTGGATGTTTTAGGAGCCGATGTTTATCATTTTGACTATGAACAAAGTGATTATGAATCATTACTAAAAGTAGCCAACGGCAAGCCCATAGCGCTTACTGAAACTGGCGAGCTGCCCAAGCCCGAAATATTAAAGGTACAGCCACAATGGGTTTGGTTTATGGTATGGACAAGCTGGCTGTGGACAGATAATACGCACGACAGGGTAAAACAAGTTTACAGCCTACCCCAAACCCTTAACCACGATGAATTGAAGGCTAAGCTGGATGCTTTGAAGTAATTTCGGAAGTCGGATTTTCAATTTCGGAATTTGAATTGGAGTATATTTTTTGTTTTTGCGAGATTGATCAGACTGTTTATAAATGAGTAATAAACCCGAGATATGGCTACGTGGGCCGTTGGATAATATACCTGCTTTGTTGCAGCCGATGGCACATGCATTGTTGCAGGCCCGCGAAGAAATTAATGAATTGATGCTCAATTTTCCGGATGAACTTTTATGGGAGAGGATTGCCGGCATGGCGTCGCCGGGTTTTCATTTGCAGCATCTGGCCGGGGTTATTAACCGCCTTTTTACTTACGCCCGTGGCCAACAGCTCAGCCAGCAGCAACTGGAAGCATTAACCGCCGAAGGTAAACCGGCTAACCAAACTACGCATATTTTGCTTAAACAATTTAATAAACAGGTAGATGCCGCGCTTAGTCAGCTACAGGAAACAGATCCTGTAACTTTAACAGAATACCGTGCTGTAGGGCGGGGTAAGCTGCCTTCAACCGTAATAGGGCTTTATGTACATGCTGCCGAGCATACCATGAGGCATACCGGGCAGCTTTTGGTTACAGTAAAGGTGTTGCTTACTACTTTATGAATTGCTTTTGATTAGTTTGCTTTTAGCAACGGAGCGCATAATATCAAACATGGCACCCATTGTGGCTATAATTTCGCGGCCATAACTTCTTTTGATGAGTAATTTATCGCAAATACTTTCGTCCCATGGTTTAATAAAATGGTTTAAATAATATTCGTCCTGCGGGTTTACCAATATTTCAATTTCGTCTTCCCACTCATAGTTTACGGTGATGATAGAGGCATGCGTACGTTCCAGAATTTTAAAACCTATTGATGTTTTGGGCAAATAGTATAAAAATACCTCACCAAAATCCATCCATGGCTTAAAGCCTAAAACTTCCTTATCATATAAAACCAATTTGTTATCAATATCCTGAATAAGCCACCTGTGCGATTCCTTGGGTGCAATGTATTCGCCCAATAGCGACGGGGTTTCTAAATAGCCGCGTTTGGCTACGCGGGCCTGTTCTTTTACAAACTGAATAGGGTTGTCAACATGCTCTAATACGTGCCTGCAAATTACATAGTCAAACTCCTGGTCTTTAAACGGTAGGTGTTCACCATCGGCTTGTAAGAATTTTTGATTTTTTAACACTTTTAAGTCGCCCGATCGGTGGGTGTTATCTTCAACGTATTTATCTACAACAACATGAGCTCTTTTATCCGGGTGATTGCCGCCACCTACTTCTAAAACATTATACCTCTTTTTTATCAGGAGGTCATCCATTGTTTTAGGGGTTCTTATCTTCATATATTGGGGTTTTCTAAATTTTTATTAAGGGGTGTTTAAATATTTAGAACCTAAAGTTTTTCCATATTAATATTCACGCTTTAACGGTTTTATACGCTATCTTTAAAATTAAGATACAGCAAACGTTCGCTATATTGTAATTTTGAGCAAAGTAACAATTTGGGCAAAGAAAACCTTACCGATTTAATTAAATTTTTACTGCCTTTTCCGGATGAGGTAAAAGCCGCGGCATTGGGACTGCGCGAGTTTGTCTGGGATCTTTATCCGGATACCAACGAGCTCATCTACGATAATTATAACGCCCTTGCCTTGGGTTGGTCGCTCACAGATAAAGCGGGCGATGTTTTTTGCAGCATTGCCATTTACAGCGGGCATGTAAACTTCGGCTTCAACAGGGGATCAGAAATAGATGATCCTCAAAAAATATTAGTGGGTAATGGCAGCCTTTACCGTTATATTTCCGTAAAAGATAAAGCTGACTTTCCGGAAGAAGATATCTTGCAATTACTGCAATCGGCCTATGAAAATGCAGCATCCAGGTTGAAGCCGACAAAAAAAGTATTTAAGGGACAAACGATTGTAAAATCTATATCCCCCAAAAAACGGCGACCTGAATAAATAACAATATCTTTATACGATGAAAAAAATGCTGTTACTATCGGTCTTATTCTGCTGCCCGGTATGGTTAATGGCTCAAATTAATTTAGATATAAAAAATAAGAAAATCAGTTTTTTTAAGGCCCTTGAAAGCCAAAATAAAAGCAAGCAGATAAAAAATAAATCAAATTACATCAATCGCTTTGATGTTAATCAACCCATAATTTATAGCCGAAAACAAGCCAACCTGCCCGATTTATTGGTTTACTACTATACTATAAAAAAGGACTCGACCATTGATTATATCCTATACGAATGGCAGGATACCAGCACAGCCGTTATGGCACAGGCGCAAATGAAATACTATTTTAACAAGTACAATGAACTAGTCGCTCAAATTAGTGCCAAATATGGAAGAAGCCAGTCTGACGGTAATTTGAAAGATAGCTCGTTAATTGAGAAAGACTATTTACGGCAGGCCGATTGGTGGACAAATGATGCGGCGTACGTGGAAGCTTACGTTGTTTTGTCCAATAAGCACTCGGTTATGCGAAATATAAGAGTATTGCCAACGCATACCATAAGGGTGTTTGTAAGGACTCCATCCATTGAACATGGCCCGCAAGCTTTGTCGAGAGACAAAGCACAACAGCTTGACGATAAGGTCCAACTATTTTTAAAGGGTCTTTTTATGGGTGATTTTGATGACTCGCGGAAATTTATAGCGCCAAAGGTAGCTGCCCGCGTTAACGATGAACAGTTTGATAAGTTAAAGGAAGCTATACAAAATGATACATGGCAGTTAGATCAAAATGGCAAGCAAGTAGCTGTATCGGGTAAATTGTATACCAGCCTCAGGTACGTAAGACGTGCGGATACAGCCAAACAGGCTTTGGATATATTAAATATCTTGTTTGATGATGACGATAAAATTATAGCCGTGCAGCCGTTTAAAAAAACGGGCATCCAATAATTAAAAATATACCTGCTGAAAAACCCTTATGGACATTGACTTTAATAAAAACGAGGATATCAATAAACAGCTTGTTTACGAGCTGAAAACCAAACTTAAAAAGGTATACGCCGGTGGCGGCGAAAAGGCAGCCGCCAAACAAAAGGAAAAGGGCAAAATGCTTGCCCGCGAGCGTGTTGCTTACCTGCTGGACAAAGACAAACCCTGGCTGGAAGTAGGCGCCTTTGCCGGTGAAGATATGTATCCGGAACACGGCGGTTGCCCATCGGGAGGAGTTATTTGTGGTATTGGTTATGTATCGGGAAGGCAATGCGTGGTGGTAGCCAATGATGCCACCGTTAAAGCGGGAGCCTGGTTCCCCATTACGGCCAAAAAGAACCTGCGCGCGCAAGAAATAGCCATGGAAAACCGCCTGCCTATCATCTATCTGGTTGATTCGGCCGGTGTCTATTTGCCTTTGCAAGATGAGATTTTTCCGGATAAAGAACATTTTGGCCGCATCTTTCGCAATAATGCCATCATGAGCAGCATGGGTATTATTCAAATTGCTGCCATTATGGGTTCGTGCGTGGCGGGTGGTGCCTATTTGCCCATTATGAGCGATGAGGCCATGATTGTAGAAGGTACAGGTTCGGTTTTCCTGGCAGGATCTTACCTGGTTAAATCGGCCATTGGCGAGGATGTAGACAATGAAACCCTGGGTGGTGCCACTACCCAATGCGAAATATCGGGCGTAACCGACTATAAGCATCCCAATGATCAGGCCTGTTTAGATTCTATACGCAATATTATGAGCATGACCGGCGATTTTCCCAAAGCAGGATTCGACAGGGTAAAACCATCGGCCCCCAAATTAGAAGAAAAGGATATTTACGGCTTACTGCCCGATAACCGCGAAAAGGCTTACGATATGATGGAGATTGTTTTACGGCTGCTGGATAACTCCGAATTTGAAGAATACAAGGCAGGTTATGGTCAATCCATTATCTGTGGCCTTGGCCGTGTTGACGGCTGGGCGGTGGGCATTGTTGCCAACGAACGCAAAGTAATTAAATCAAAAAAAGGAGAGATGCAGTTTGGCGGCGTCATCTATTCCGACTCGGCCGATAAAGCTACCCGCTTTATTATGAACTGTAACCAAAAGAAAATTCCGTTGGTGTTTTTGCAGGATGTTACCGGCTTTATGGTGGGCAGCCGCGCCGAGCATGGCGGCATTATCAAGGACGGTGCCAAAATGGTAAATGCCGTTGCCAATTCCGTAGTGCCTAAGTTTACCATTGTAATAGGCAACTCATACGGTGCGGGAAACTATGCCATGTGTGGCAAGGCTTACGATCCAAGGTTAATTTATGCGTGGCCATCGGCCAAAATAGCGGTAATGGGCGGTGCCTCGGCCGCTAAAACCCTGGTGCAGATACAAGCCGCCGGACTAAAAGCCAAAGGCGAGGAAGTTGATGCCCAAAAAGAAGCCGAACTGCTGAAACAAACCACCGATCGTTACAACGCACAAACCACCCCATACTATGCCTCGGCCAGGCTTTGGGTTGATGGTATTATTGATCCGCTGGAGACCCGCAAAGTAATATCAATGGGCATTGAAGCCGCCAATCATGCACCCATTGAAAAAGCTTTTAATGTAGGGATAATACAGACATAGGGGGAGGTTGGTGATTAGAGATTAGTGATTGGAGAATAGAGGTTGGTGAGTAGAGATTAGCGTTAAATCCCCAATGTCATGTTGAACTTGTTTCAACACCCCACTTGCTAAGTGTACACCATGCAATTTACTAATCTTGTTAGGATGTCGAAATAAATTCGGCATGACAAATCGGTGTATTATGAAATTTTTCTATCTTCCATTCATGAAAAAACTCTTACTCCCCATTCTATTACTATCACTAACCAAAGCCATTGCCCAAACACCCGAAGAAATTCACCAACGTGCTATTTTGGTTGATACGCATAACGACGTACTATCAAACGAAGTAATAAAAGGCTTTGATATTGGCAAGTTACAACCCAAAGACGTAAGTAACCTCGATTTGGTGCGCGCCAAACAAGGCGGACTGGATGCACAGGTTTTTTCTATTTGGTGCGGTCCGCAATATGGCAAAGGCACCGCATTTAAATTCGCCAACCGCGAAATTGATTCCCTTTACGCGCTGATTGCACGGTATCCGGATAGGATAACCCTGGTGCGCAATGCGGTAGAGCTGGAAAAAGCTGTAAAAGAAAAGAAAATGGCAGCGTTGATAGGCGTTGAGGGCGGCCATATGATTGAAGATCGTATAGACTACCTGGATAGTTTGGCTAAACGGGGTATGTGTTACCTAACCCTTACATGGAACAACAGCACATCGTGGGCAAGCTCCGCGGCAGATGAAACTACCCGTCGCGAGAGCTTAAAACATATTGGCCTTACCGATTATGGCAAGCAAATAGTGCGCCGCATGAATGAGTTGGGTGTAATGATTGATCTTTCGCACCCCGGGGAGCAAACTTTTTACGATGTACTGGCTACCACCACCAAGCCGGTAATCGCTTCGCATAGTTGTGCTTATAGCATTAATCCTTTCCGCCGCAATTTAAAAGACGCCCAGTTAAAGGCACTGGCCAAAAACGGAGGAGTGGTGTTTGTGAACTTCTACAGTGGCTTTGTTGATAGCACATTTGATAAAAAAGCTTCACATTTTTTAACCGTTCATAAGGCTGAATTAGATTCGCTCACCAAAATTTATAACGATGAGGATTTAGCCACAGACAGGTTGTTTAATATTTACAAAACCGAATCTGACCAGATGCGGCCGCCATTGAGCCTGCTGATTAAACATATCGACTACATTGCCAAACTGATAGGAGTTGACCATGTAGGCATAGGTTCAGACTTTGATGGCGCGCCATCATACCCTATGGGAATGGACGATGTAACTGATTACCCCAAAATAACCGCCGAGCTTTTAAAACTAGGCTATACCGAAAAGGATATTGATAAAATATTGGGCGGCAACTTTTTAAGGGTGCTTAAAGCTAATACAGGAAAATGATAAGAGGTTAGTGATTAGAGACTAGTGATTAGAGGTTAGGATTTTGATGCCGTTTTTCCAGGTTAACTAATCTCTAACCCCCAACATCTAATCACTAAACAGAAGTTTACTACCAATTGACCAATAATCACAGCCATTTTGCTAAATTTGCTGTCAAATTTAAAACACTGATGTCTCAAGAGAACGAACACGTTAAATGCCTGATCATTGGGTCGGGTCCTGCCGGGTATACGGCTGCTATTTATGCTTCGCGTGCTGATTTAAAGCCGGTTATGTATACTGGTTTATTAGCCGGCGGACAGTTAACACAAACTACCGAGGTAGAAAACTATCCCGGTTATCCGAATGGTATTATGGGTCCCGAAATGATGGAGGATTTCCGTAAACAGGCCGAACGCCTGGGTACTGATATCCGTTATGGCTATGTGAGTTCGGTTGATTTTTCTGTCCTGCCACATAAAGTAGTGGTTGATGAGGTGAAAACTATATTAGCAGATACGGTTATCATTTCTACCGGAGCATCGGCCAAATGGTTAGGATTGGATTCTGAACAAAAATACAGTGGCTTTGGTGTTTCGGCATGTGCCGTTTGTGATGGCTTTTTCTTTAAAGGCCAGGATGTAGCTATTGTGGGCGCGGGCGATACCGCAGCTGAAGAAGCAACCTATTTGGCCAAACTTTGCCGCAAAGTGTACATGATAGTGCGCCGCGACGAATTCAGGGCATCAAAAGCGATGGTGAGCAGGGTGTTAAGTACCCCTAATATTGAGCTATTGTACAATACCGAAACCAAAGAGATTGTAGGCGACGGTCAAAGTGTAACAGGTGTAACCGTTGTTAACAACAAAACTAACGAAACCAAAACGTTGGATGTTACCGGCTTTTTTGTGGCAATAGGTCATAAGCCCAATACTGATATTTTTAAAGGCTGGATACACATGGACGAAACGGGCTATATTAAAACCACCCCGGGATCAACCACCACCAATATTGAAGGCGTATTTTGCTGCGGCGACGCCCAGGATCATATTTACCGCCAGGCAGTAACCGCTGCGGGTACCGGTTGTATGGCCGCTATTGATGCAGAGCGCTATTTAGCAGCTAAAGAGCACGTGGTAACGGCATAACATTGGTAATTAGTGATTAAAGGTTAGAGATTTGCTTTTTTTTGACGGATAGGATTGTGGCTTGATTGAGTCATAAATCCCTAAAAATCATAGCCCATATAATCTGAAAAACTTAGTTTTAAAGTAATAGATTACTCCTTTTTTCGTAATATTGATTTTATTAACAAATAAACAATATTACTACCATGGGAAAAGGCGATAAGAAAACACGAAAAGGTAAAATTGCAATGGGGTCTTACGGAAAAACAAGGCCGCATGATCTGAAAAAAAGCAAACCTGCTGAAGCTGTAGACGAAGCAAAAAAATAATAATAGCCACCGGGGCACTTAGCCCGGTGGCTTTTTTGTTTGATACAGATTTTTTACATCTGTAAATATTGTTTTTTTCTAAATTCTGTTAACTTCACGGCCTTGAAATTAACAGTGTTACCCTCATTTTATGTTTAAAAAGATTTTTTATCCGCTTTGTGTAGTCATGGCAGTATGTACTGGTATGGCCAACGCGCAGGACAGTGATCCCAATATGGGCATCATTCCGGCTCCCGTATCCTTAAAAAAAGGTCAGGGCGAGTTTGTTTTAAGTCAGCAAACCGTTCTGCTTGCCGATACGGTTACCAACAAAGCGGTGGTTTTTTTAACAGATTACATTCAAAATAAAACTATGCTGCATGTGCAGCTTAAACAAAATACGGGAGCCGCCACAACAAACAGCGTGGTACTTACCTCGGCAGGTACCGATGGCTTGCCGGCTGATGGCTACCGCTTAACCATTTCGCCGACGCAAATAATTATTGCGGGCAAAGGCGCCGGTTTGTTCTACGGCATCCAAACGTTAATACAGCTTATACCGGCTAATCGTGCTGCAACCGTTAACCTGCCTTGTGTACAGATTGAGGATTATCCCCGTTTTGGCTATCGTGGTTTAATGCTGGATGTATGCCGTCACTTTTTCCCGGTAGAGTTTGTTAAAAAATACATCGACCTGATGGCTGCTTACAAGCTTAATAACTTTCATTGGCATTTAACTGATGACCAGGGATGGCGCATCGAAATAAAAAAATATCCAAAACTAACTCAAATTGCCAGTCAGCGCGCGCAAACGGTAATTGGAAACTATCACGACCGTACGCCACAACAATTTGATAATACGCCTTACGGTGGTTATTATACCCAGGATCAGATTCGTGAAGTGGTTAAATACGCTGCCGACAGATACATTAATGTAGTGCCCGAAATTGAAATGCCCGGTCACTCAGAAGCTGCTTTGGCTGCTTACCCGGAGCTGAGCTGCGATCCGTCGCAAACTTATAAGGTGGCCGAAACATGGGGTGTATTTCATGATATTTATTGCCCATCTGACAAAACATTTGCCTTTTTGCAGGATGTTTTAACCGAAGTGATGGATTTGTTCCCGAGCAAATATATTCACGTTGGTGGTGATGAAGCACCGAAAGATGTTTGGAAGAAATCGGAATTTTGCCAGAAATTGATCAAAAAGCTGGGCCTAAAAGACGACAAAACAGGCAGTAAGGAAGATAAGCTTCAAAGCTATTTTATACAGCGCATGGAGAAATTTGTAAACTCCAAAGGACGTAGTATTATTGGTTGGGACGAGATTTTGGAAGGTGGTTTATCGCCCAATGCTACTGTAATGAGTTGGAGAGGTGAAGCAGGCGGCATCGCGGCAGCACAACAAAACCATAACGTGATAATGACTCCCGGCAGTGGCGGTTTGTATATTGATCATGCACAGGGTAAAAACGAACCACTGAGCATTGGTGGTAATGAGCCTTTAACAAAAATATACAGTTATAACCCTATACCGGCGGTTTTAACGCCCGATCAGCAAAAATACATTGTTGGTGTACAGGCCAATTTGTGGACAGAATATATCCCAACAGAAAGCAAGGTTGAATACATGATACTGCCACGTGTTTTGGCCCTGTCGGAAGTGGCATGGTCGCCACTCGCAAATAAAAATTATAACGATTTTGCCAATGCCCGCCTGCCATTGCATTTGGGTAAACTGGATAATGCTAAATTTAATTATCATGTACCAACTGCCATTGGCGGTGTTGATACCATTATGTTTGGTTCAACTTTAAATGTAACCCTGAAGCCATCGGTAGCAGGCGCAACCGTTTATTATACTATAGATGGCTATGATCCGGGATTAACCGATATGCCTTATACCGTCCCGATGAATTATGAGGTACCGCAGGATCAGTATCGCGAGCTGAAAACCATCGTGATTACCCCATTGGGCAAAAGAAGCCAGATAACACGGGCGGTTATGTACAACAAATCGCCGCTTGCATCCGTAAACTACCAGGGAACGGGTAAAGGATTGAAATACGAACTGTTCAGTGGCGATTTTACCAGCGTGGCGCAGCTCAACGATGAAGCCGCTTCCATTGACACCGGCACTACCCAAACTTTTACCACATCGGCCTTCAAAAAAAATATAAAGGGCTTTGGAGTAATATACAACGGTTTTATCCGTATTGATAGTGACGATGTTTATGGCTTTACTACTTCATCAGCAAACGGCTCGGCTTTATTGATTGATGGTCAGCCTGTTGTTGATAATGACGGTAAGCACGGCGTTTTTGATCAGGGCGGGGCGGTTCCGCTGTTAAAAGGTTATCATAAAATAACCGTTAAATATTTTGATACAGGTAATGCGGGCAGCTTGCGGGTGTTTATGACCCTTCCGGGCAAACCAAAAGGCGAGCTTACACCCGACACCCTGTTTAATTAAACCATTAAATGAAAAAACAACTGGGGTTTTATATTTTTATGCTGATTGGCTGCGCATTTATTACAAGTTGCAGTAATGATGATAAGCCAACCGGCGCAGCTACTACTATAACCAAAAAGCCCGTGGTAATGGATCCGTTCAGATACCATAAGCTGGTAGAGGTTTCACCCGGACAGGATTATGATATATTAAGCTGGGGTCGCGGATCATCAACCGTTGGCTCATTTGAGATATTGCATTCCGACTCGGCTGCTGCAAAATATACCACCACTACCGGCGATTTGGATGGCAGCATCGTTGATGTATATAACTCTGACATGGATTTGGATGGTAATCCTGAAATAATAATACAAGCCAAAGGGAAAGACACGCTTAACTATACTAATATGTATGCTTTTGAGTTTAGCAATGGCAAGGCTCAAAAACTCGATTTTCCCCGGCTAAACCAAAAACAGCGTCAGGGCTATCGTGGTGATGATAACTTTTACATTAAAGACGGCGCCCTGATGCGCGAGTTTCCTATTTATAACGGCAGCGGTAAAGACGCCAAACCAAGCGGGCAAAAGCGTTTACTGCAATACGGCCTGCGCGATAACAGTTTTACCGTAAAACAGCTAAGTACTGATTCAACCGCTACAAAGGCCGGACAAAATACAGCAAAAGGTACAGCAAACCCTGTAGTAACCCCTGCTAAACCCAAACAAAGTCAAAAGGAAACTAAAAAAACTACGACCCAACACAAAAAGAAACACAAAAAGCATCACCACACAAGTGACAGTGATGCAGATGCTGAAACTGGTGGCGACGGGCAGTAGTGATTGTCTGAATCAGAATTTACAGAATTAAAGAATAAACAGATTTTCTTTAATGTGGCATTCTGAAAATTAAAAAATTCTGTAAATTCTGATTCTGACAAAAGAGTTCGCTCTGTAAAGCTTATAGATCGCTTTCCCCAAACAAGTTGGGGACAGGCAGTACCTCAAGGACGCAGGGATGGGTTTGTTTGAGAAAGATAGCAATAAATTCCGCTGTTTTTCGTAAATTTGTATGTATCACCTCCGCATCTGAAATATGCATTTTTTATACCCTGCTTTTCTTTTTGCATTACTTTTCCTGGCTATACCCATACTTATTCACCTGTTTAATTTCCGCAGGTATCAGAAGGTATATTTCAGTAATGTGCAGTTTTTAAAAGAGATACAGGAGCAGCAATCATCCCGCAAAAACCTTAAAGAACGCCTCATATTAGCCGCCAGGATGCTTGCAATAACGTTCCTGGTATTTGCATTTGCCAAACCTTACATCCCCGGGCAAAATGCTGCTAATGCCGGTAAACAACAGGGGGTAAGCATCTTTGTCGATAATTCGTACTCCATGCAAACGCTTAATAGCGAGGGAACTTTGCTCGATGAAGCCAAACGCCGGGCCAAAGAAATTGCACAGGCTTATAACATAAACGATAGGTTTCAATTGCTTACGCAGGATTTTGAGGGTAAGCACCAGCGCCTGTTAAGTCGCGATGAGTTTAATGATGCGGTTGATGCCGTAAAAATAAGTCCGCAAAGCCGCAACCTGCAACAAATTATCAGTCGCCAGCAAAGTTTGCTGACTACGCAAATGGCAGGCATAAAATCGGTTTATATCATATCTGATTTTCAAAAAAACATGGCGCCATTGCAGCCCGTAAAGACGGACACCGGGATAAACATTAGCCTGGTGCAGCTGAAGGCCAGTAAGTTACCCAACATAGCGGTTGATTCTGTTCAGCTGCTTAGTGCGATACATCGTCCAGGCGAAAGCGAGAAAGCAGTGGTACGGTTACACAACTATGCCGATGAAACGGCCGAAAAAATACCGCTTAAATTACTCATTAACGGCCAGCAAAAGGCTTTGGGGAGTTATACGGTGGACCCACGCTCGGTACAATACGATACGCTGGCATTTTCGGGTTTACAGGTCGGCTGGCAGCGCGCCCAGATTACCCTGCAGGATAACCCGGTGACTTTTGATAACCAGTTTTACTTTGCATTTAATGTAAAGCAGCAAATGCCCGTATTGCTTATTGATGGTGGCATTGTTAACCCTTACCTGAAAGCTGTTTTTGCAGCCGATCCTTTTTTTGCCCCCAATCGCGTGCCCGATGGTAATGTGGATTATGCTTCGTTAAACACTTATCCACTGATTGTGGTGAGCGACGTTAATGCCGTTTCAACAGGTTTATCGCAACAGCTAAAAACATATGTGGCCAAAGGTGGCACTTTGGTGGTTTTCCCTTCGATAGAAGCTGACTTAACCAGCTACCGCTCGTTTTTGGAGCCGATGCATGCGGCCTGGCCTGAAAAGTTGATAACCGGCAATGTTAAGGTTGATGGCTTAAACCTGCAAAATGCAGTCTTTAAAAGCATTTTTGAGAGCTTTCCTCAAAACCCGGATTTGCCGGTGGTAAAAAAATATTATACACTGAGCCAGGCACCAGGTAGTCGACCCGAAAATCTGATGACCATGCCGGGCAGGCAATCGTTTTGGACCGGGTTTGCCAGCGGCAAAGGTAAGGTGTATGTATCGGCCGTAGCGCTGAATGATGATTTTAGTAACCTGCCACGCCATGCGCTGTTTGTACCCATTATGTTCAGAATTGCGCTGCTGAGCGGGCACGATCAACCTTTGTTTTATACCCTGGGTAAAGACGAAGCCATTGAAATACCGCCCATACAAACCAATGATAAGCAGATACTGAAACTGGTTAAAAACAGTCAGAGCATCATTCCTGATACCCGCCAGTTGGAAGGAAGTACCTTGCTGTTTGTGGCCGATCAGTTACACGACACCGGCTTGTATGATCTTGAAAAACAGGATAGTACAGTTGCCGTGATCGCCTTTAATGATAACCGGAGCGAATCGGATCTGAGCTATCTGAGCATTGCCGAATTGGGTAAACTGGTGCCCCGGGCAGGTGCCGTTTTGGAGGGTGGAAAAGCTTCACTAAAAGGCGCTGTAACAGAAACAAATTTCGGCTTACAATTATGGAAACTTTGTATAATTTTGGCATTGATTTGTCTGGGCATGGAAATACTGCTGATCAGGTATTTTAAAACTGATCAGAAACGTGTTTCATAACCGGTTTAAATGAATAAAAATACCCACCTTTTAAAGCAGCGTAAATGAATTTGCTTATAAAATCTGCCAAAATAATTGATCCGAACTCGCCTTTTAATCAACAAATTGTTGATGTTCTAATTGAAAAAGGTGTTATCAGCCACATAGCTCCAAATATTGAAGCCGATGCTGAAGTGATTGATGCGGAAGGTAAATTTATTTCGCCTGGCTTTTTTGATTTGAATTGCAACATCGGCGAGCTGGGCCTCGAAACAAAAGAGGATTTGTATACCGGAACAAAAGCTGCCGCCGCCGGTGGTTTTACTGGGGTGGCGCTAATGCCTAACACCGTACCGCCGGTACACTCCAAAGCCGAGATAGAATATTTGCTGAACCGCGCTACCAAAAATCTGGTTGATGTATATCCGCTTGGCGCCATATCATATAAGCGCGAAGGAAAAGATTTGGCCGAAATGTACGATATGTACCTGAGCGGCGCAAAAGCCTTTACCGATGGTAACAGGCCCGTGCAGGACGCAGGCTTAATGGAACGCGCATTGCTTTATGCACAGGGATTTGATGCCCTGGTGTTTTCGTATCCCGAAGATACAGCCATAGCAGGCAAAGCCAAAGTAAACGAAGGCGAGGTAAGTACTTTATTGGGTATGAAGGGTATTCCGCCGCTGGCTGAAGAACTGATGATAGCCCGCGACCTTTACCTGGCCGAATATACCGGATCAAAGATCCACTTCAGCACTATTTCAACCACCCGTTCGGTTGAGTTAATACGTGAGGCTAAACGCAAGGGACTTGAAGTTACCTGCGATGTGGCCGTTCATCACCTGGTATTGACTGACGAGGCGCTTTTAGGCTTCGACAGCCTTTATAAAGTAAAACCACCGCTACGTACGCGCGATGATGCAGACGCTCTGTTAAACGGTTTAAAAGATGGCACTATTGATGCCATAGTATCGCAACATACCCCGCACGAGGTTGAATTTAAGGATGTGGAGTTTGAAGTGGCCGAGTTCGGGATAATTGGCCTGCAGACCGCTTTATCACTGGCTTTAAAAACCGGGTTGGATATTAGTTTACTAGTAGAGAAACTGGCCATTAACCCGCGCAGCATATTAAACATTGACATTCCTGTAATTGCCGAGGGGCAGGCAGCCAACCTGGTGCTTTTTGATACCGAAGCAGAATGGGAGTATACTAAAAACAATAACCGTTCAAAATCTTATAATTCGCCTTTTATTGGGCGGCATTTAAAAGGGAAAGTACTGTTAACGATAAACAACAATCACCTGTATAAATAAACCATTAAACCATGATCGACCCAAAAGTTGAAACCGCAGTTAAAGCCGCATTTGTAGCTTTTACTAAATACAGCAGCTTCGATGCTACTCCTTTTACTTCGGTTTTCTCTGAAGTATTCGCATCGGAAGAGGATTTTTTAACCAAAGTTGACATGCTCGACGAGGTTTTTGACGACTATCCACAACTGGAGATTTTACGCGAGGTTTTCTTTGACCTGCTGATGATCAATTTCTTTAGTGCCGATATCAAGAAACTGGAAGAAGACTACCTGGATTCGGAAGAATGGGAAGAGATTGAAGAAGACACGCTCGACCGTGGTACCGAAATGCTTAACCTGCTGCTTTATTTAAACGAGTGCCAGGATGAAGGTATTGAACCCGGGCTGGAAGATTACCTGAAAGAATTTTTATTGGTTGATGAAGATGAGTTTCAGGACGAATACAGGATTTATGAGCCGGTAATTGCTCACCAGGTATTGATGGAAAGCCCTGTAGCCGAAATTAGCAAGGTAGCTGAAAAGTTGCCAGAAGACTCGGAAATGAAAGAATTGTTTTACCCGATGATGTGCTTTTTTTCAAAATACCAAGCCATCTGAACAAGACAAAAAAGTTATAGCAGACGAGGCCATTACCCGCGATTTTGATATGGCGGTATTGGATATTTTAATCAGCTTTAGCTAAACTATACTTACA
>JABDEQ010000052.1 GCA_013286985.1 Bacteroidota bacterium
AAAGTTTTTCATCATATTAAACTGCGCCTGTGGCTGCGATTTTTTGTAGGCGTCATATACATATGCCCATTGATCACTGCCGCCGCTGGTAGCATAAACGGCAATAATACCCTGGGTAAGTGCGCCTTTATTATCGCTTTCAAAACCTTTTGCTAAACCTAAAGCCGTATTGGGTTCAAGCGAGTTCAAAGCTACCAAAGCAGCGCCCTGTATAGCGTACGATTGGCTGGTGATTGCCTGTTTGAAAATTGGCAAATTGCCCGATGCTTTCAGCTTACCTAACGCAGTAATAGCAGCAGCACGAACTAACGTATTGTCATCAGTTTGCGCCAATGAGGTTAATACCGGCAAAGCAGCATTATGAATATCATCATTACTCATATCTAAAGCTCTGATAGCTTTTATACGCAAGCCATAGTATTTATCCTTCAATGCGCCAATCAATATCTTCTGCGCAGCTTTATCCGATGGCTTTTTGGCTGCCGAATCTATTGCCTCATAACGGTCAAGGAATAATGGTGCGTTAAAATATTGAAAAGCCAGTTCGTCAAGGGTCTTGCTGTCCTTTTTTTCCGCCAGCAATACTTTGTCACCATCAACATTTACCAAATCAGGTTTTGAAGCAACGGCAAAGGTTAAGGTATCGGCCTTATCGTTCATCCACACTTTGTGACGCTCTTTTTTACCGCCTGCATAAATATCAACAGCCATTGGCAGTTTAAAGATCTGGCCATCCTGGGTTTGCTGCAGATAAACTTTTTCAGTTTTTGAGGCATCATCCCATTTATAGCTGATGTTTAACACCGGGTTACCCGCGCCGTAGTACCATTGGTTAAAGTACCAGTTTAAATCAAGGCCGCTGGCTTCTTCAAGTGCTAAACGTAATTGCTGCGCTTCGCCATTTTTGTATGCGTTTGTTTTCAGGTAGATGTTAAGCCCTTTAAAGAAAGCAGCATCACCCAAATAGTTACGCAGCATATTTAAAATACGGCCGCCTTTTTGGTAGGTAACTACGTCAAAAACATCTTCTTTGTCGTCATAGTGAAAACGCACCAGGTTTTTGGTGTTGGCGTCAGGTGTACCCAAATAGTTTTGAAGCGCCTGAAAGCTATGCGCGTCGGCTTCATCTTTGCCATATTTGTGCTCGGCCCAAAGCATCTCACTAAAATCAGCAAATGATTCATTTACGGTAAGGTTACTCCAGCTTTCGCAGGTTACCAAATCACCAAACCATTGATGAAATAATTCGTGGGCAATAGTACTTCTGCCGGCATCATAATTGGCATCCAGCAATTCGCGCGGTGTTTCCTGTACATACTCGCCATGCAGGGTAGCGCTGGTATTTTCCATTGCACCGCTCACATAATCGCGCACAACAATTTGCGAATATTTATACCACGGGAAATCAACCCCAAGCGTTTTTGAGTAAAACTCAATCAGCTCCGGCGTCATCCCGAAAATTTGCTTAGCATAAGGTGCATAGGCTGGCTCCAGGTAATAGTTAACCTCTTTATCGCGCCATTTGTCATGATAAATTTTAAAATTACCCACCGCCATCATAAATAAGTAAGGCGAGTGCGGCAATTCCATTTTCCAGGTATCGGTACGGGTGCCATCGCCATTAACCTTTTGCGACGCCAAACGCCCGTTAGACAGGGTTACATATTTTGCCGGAACAGTCATGCTGATCTCGTCAGTAGTTTTTTGTTCGGGCTTATCAATGGTGGGGAACCAGGCCGATGAACTTTCTGTTTCGCCCTGCGTCCAAATCTGCACCGGCTTGCCTTTTTCAGTACTATCAGGATTAATAAAGTATAAACCTTTAGCATCGTTAATGGCAGCGCTGCCTTTTACGTGCAGCTCATTAGGCTTTGCGGTATAGTCAATAAAAACAGTATAGCTCTCATTGTTATGATAAACCTTATCCAGTTTAATAGCCACAGTAAGGCTATCATAAGTGAATTTCAGGGGAACTAATTTACCCTCTTTTACTACCGAAATATTTTTAAGGTCCATACCTTTGGCATCCAGTCTTAAGGTATCGGTTGGATAAAAATGTGGCTTTAAGGTAACCCATTCCTTGCCGTACATATAGCGTTTTTTGTAATCGAACCGCACATCCAGTTTGGTATGTACCAGGTCGTTGATCTTCGGTGGTGTTTCACGATAGATCTTCATCAATGGGTCATCCGTTTTTGCAGGTGCCTGCGCGTGCGCGGCAGGTATGCTTAACCCCGCAACAAGGCCTGTAAAGATGAATGACGATAGCTTTTTAATGTTTGTCATATATATTTTTTATTGAGTGTATATTTTTCCTTCTTTCATTACAAAGGATACGTTTTTCATAGTTTTTATGTCTTCCAGCGGATCACCATCCACAGCAACAATGTCGGCAAATTTGCCAACGGTTATGCTGCCTGTTTTATCGGCTATTCCCAGCAGGTCGGCGGCACTGGTGGTGGCCGATTTAATGGCTGCCATTGGCGGCATACCGGCCTCAACCATGTATTGAAATTCCATGTAGTTTTTCCCGTGGTCGTAAACCCCGGCATCGGTTCCAAAAGCAATCTTTACCCCCGCCTTATAAGCTTTTGCAAAGGTTTGCTGTATCTGCGTGCCTACTTCTATGGCTTTGCGTGCAATTACAGGTGGGAAGTACCCTTTTACCTTTGCCGAGTCGGCAACAGATTTCCCGGCGATGATGGTAGGCACATAATAAGTTCCGTATTTAATGGCCAGCTGCATATCCTCGTCATTCATAAAAGTGCCATGTTCAATAGAAGTTACCCCGCCCAAAATAGCCCTGCGAATGCCCTCGGCCCCATGGGCGTGGCATGCAACACGCAAACCATAGTCCTTTGCGGTTTCAACAACGGCTTTTATCTCGTCAATAGTAAATTCAGCGCCCGTTCCATTCTCACTCAAATCAAGCACACCACCGGTAGAAGCTATTTTTATAACATCCGATCCTCTTTTTATTTGCAGCCTTACCGCTTTTATCAACTCGTCCCTCCCATCGGCTACACCATCATCCGGACCCATTTTATGATTAAAAGCATCATCGCGATAGCCAACAGAATTATCCATATGGCCGCCGCTGGCTGAAATGGCCCGGCCCGCAGTAATAATCCTTGGTCCGTCAACCAGGCCCTGCTGTACGGCTTTACGCAAACTGATATTCACACCCGAGCCGCCCAGATCACGAACAGTTGTAAAACCCGCCATTAAAGTACGTTTGGCATAAACCGCTGCACGATAGGCAATATCGGCGTCCGTTAGGGTAAATGTTTCAATCAGATTGGTTCCCTGGCTTTCCAGGTGCACATGGCAATCAATAAGCCCCGGCATTACCGTTTTATTTTGCAGGTTAACTACTTTGCCTGTAGCGCCTCCGGCCGAATATCCTTTTTCAATACCAACAATAGTTTTCCCTTCAACAATTAGGGTAACTTGTGTTTGGGTTGAATTTGAAATACCGTCAATTAGTTTTCCGCATTGGATATAGGTTTTTTGTGCAAATGCGGCCGATGAAAATAGCAGGAGGATAATAAAGTAAAGGTTCTTTATCATATAAAAATGGCTAATAAAAGGTCAGCTGAAGAAAACCTAAAATTATTAAGTTTTCTTCTATTAATCGTATGACTGTTCAAAGATTATGTTTGTTACACGAAGCTTGTTTTTATTTTTGCCGATGAGAGCCGGTATCCGTTCAAAACCGCACATTTATTGTTCGGAAACGGACAATAACATTGAATTTCTTCATTTAAAACACTGACAATAAACACCTTAAATTAATGGCACACATTTTATATATTTTGCACTGAAGTTTTCATTTTAAGCGAATCTTATGATAAAGAACTATTTTAAAGTGGCCTGGCGTAACCTGGTAAGGAACAAGGCGCATACATTTATAAATATAGCAGGGCTTTCTGTTGGTCTTGCTTGCAGCTTGCTCATATTGTTATGGGTACAAAATGAACTGGATAAAGATGGCTTTCATAAAAATGGCAAAAATTTGTATTCGGTTTATGAGCGCCAGTTTTTTGACCATAAGGTTACCGGGCAATATGAAACACCTGGTCTTTTGGCAAGCGAATTAAAAAAAGTTATCCCCGAAGTAAAATATGCTACCAGTTCAACAACCGGTTTTGAAGAACGCCATACCTTTAAAGTAGGCGATAAAATATTAAAAATAGAGGGTGCTGCTGCCGATTCTGATTTCTTTAAAATGTTTAGCTACCCCTTATTGCAGGGCAATGCACAAAACGCGCTTAATAACATTTTAGGCATTGCTATCTCCAAAAAAATGGCCGAAGACTTCTTCGGATCTGCCCAAACCGCCATGGGTAAAACCATCCGGTACGATAATACTAAAGATTTCATCGTTACCGCTGTTTTCGACAACATAGGCGCAAACTCTTCCGAAAAGTTCGATTACCTTATCAACTGGCAAGCTTATCTGAAAGAAAATCCATGGGCATTAAATTGGGATAACAACAGCCCGCTTACCTATGTGCAACTGCGCGATGACGCCAACCCTGCTTTGGTAGATAAAAAGATAACCCGTTTTTTAGCCAACTATAATAAGTATGAGAAAAAGGGAGTTTTTACCCAGGATTTGAGCTTACAGCGCTTTGACCAGAAATATTTACACAGCAATTTTAAGAATGGTATAATTGATGGCGGCCGGATTGAATATGTAAGACTCTTCAGTATAGTGGCCATCTTCATTTTACTGATCGCCTGCATTAATTTCATGAATTTAACTACCGCCCGGTCTGTAAAAAGAGCTAAGGAAATTGGGGTACGCAAAGCCATCGGCGCAGTAAAAGGCGTTTTGGTTGGGCAATTCATCGGCGAATCATTATTACTTACCGGTATTGCAGTAGCCATATCCCTGGTTTTATTAACCGCGTTGTTACCGGTGTTTAACCAGGTCACTCAAAAACAAATTGAGCTTCCTTTTAACCAGCCATTGTTCTGGGTAAAATTACTGGGCATCACAATTATTACCGGCCTGGTTTCCGGCAGCTACCCTGCTTTATTCCTGTCGTCATTTAACCCGGTTAAAGTACTCAAAGGCACATTAAAGCTCGATTCAGGAACCGTAATCTTCCGTAAGGGCCTGGTTGTTTTCCAGTTTGTGCTTTCTATTATATTAATAATCGGCACTATAGTTATATCCAAACAAATAAACTATGTGCAGTCCATCAACCTTGGTTTTGATAGGGAAAACATGGTTTATATCCCGCTGGAAGGCAACCTTGTTACCAATTATGAAGTGTTAAAAAACGAGGCACTCAAAATGCCCGGCATACAATCAATTACCCGGACCGATTGTACACCAACCAATATAACCCCATCAACTGTTGGCGTTCACTGGATAGGTAAAGATCCCACCCAAAATGTATCTTTCAATAATGCATCTGTTGGATACGACTATATCAGTACCATGAAATTGAAAATGGTTGCCGGCCGCGATTTTTCAAAGGATAACGCCACAGATTCTGCAGGATATATTGTTAACGAAACCGCTCTGAAAAGAATTGGCTATACCGATCCTATCGGTAAACCGTTTAATCAATGGGGTAAAAAGGGCGTAATTATCGGCATAGTTAAAGATTTCCATTTCACTTCGCTGCATGAACAAATTAAGCCCTTGATACTGCGCTATGGCGAAAAAGATGAAGGCGGTTACCTGCTGCTCAGAACACAACCGGGTAAAACCAAAGCAGCATTAGCCAGTATGGAAACCATTTGCAAACAACTGAACCCCAATTTTCAGTTCAGCTATGCTTTTTCGGACGAGGAATACAATAAGCTTTATGACAACGAGCAGGTAGTAAGCAAACTATCAGATGCGTTTGCCTTTTTGGCCATTTTTATTTCATGCCTTGGTTTGTTGGGCCTGGCCATGTTTACCGCCGAGCAGCGGGTAAAAGAAATTGGTATCCGCAAGGTATTGGGTGCAAGTGTAGGTTCCTTGTTCGCTCTGTTATCGTCAGAGTTTTTATGGCTGGTTGTTATCGCCTTGATCATTGCATCGCCTATTGCGTGGTATGCCATGAATATATGGCTGCTTAACTTTGCGTACCATCCCCCTATACAATTATGGATATTTGCTTTAGCCGGAGGATTAATTATATTGATTGCATTGGCAACGGTGAGCCTGCAGGCCATTAAAGCGGCGCTGATTAATCCGATAAAAAGTTTGAGAAGTGAGTAGTTTTTAGTTATTAGAGTTTGGTGATTAGTGATTAGCTACATTCCCAAAAGCAATCACTAATGACAGAATGACTAATGACCTAATGAACTAAAAAATAAAACCCCGGTGTGCGTTTGAACACCGGGGTTTATTATAGGTATAAAAAATCTTTTAGCAATACTGTTCAAATGCGCCGATAAGATTATCAGCTATCATTTGTGCCGGGCGGCCTTCTATTTGATGACGCTCAATAATGTGTACTAATTTACCATCTTTAAACAAAGCCATAGCAGGTGATGACGGCGGATAAGGCAACATGTAAGCACGTGCTTTATTAACGGCTTCTGTTTCCATTCCTGCAAAAACAGTAACAAATTTATCAGGATGCTTTTCTGCCTGTGTAGCTATACGTGCAGCGGGGCGTGCATTAGCTGCCGCGCAACCACATACTGAATTTACCATCACAAACACGGTACCTTCGCTTTCAATAGCTTTAGTCACGGCATCTGCATCTTTTAACTCTTCAAAGCCAACCTTTGTAAGGTCTTCCCGCATTGGGGCTACTAAATATTCTGGATACATGGTTTATCTTCTAAATTTTTGTTACAAAATTAACGATTCAAGTTGAGTTAAATTTTATAAATAATAATAATAACATTTTGCTGACTTATTCCGTACAAGCACTGGCAGGCAATGTTTGCACTATTAAGCAACATGGATACAGTTTCCTGACATAAGGTTAAACTAAAATTAATATTGCTTTTTTTAGTGAATTTGTTATCTTGCAGATCCTAATTACATTAAAAATTGAAATGAAGTCAAAACTATCTGAAATCAGTACAGTAATTATTGTAAACAAAAGCAGGGAGCCCAGAACGTTACAAATAAAGTCAAAGCATCTTAGCCATTTGAAGCATTATGCCGCTATTTTATTAGGGGTTATAGTGATTTTAGTTGGCTCAATAGTATACTTACGATCACAAAATCAGCAGCAGGAACAGGAAAAAGACAGGCTAATGGCGCAGATCACCAAGCTTAAAATAGCCGTTCCGCCGTCGGTAGTTGCACCAAAGAAAACCGGTGATGCACAAAACTATATCCAGAGCATCGAAGCCAAGCTCCAAAAAATTAACGATTATTTAAAGAAACGTGGTTTAAAAGGTTTTTCGACCAAGGCTGTTGGTGGCAATGGCAATGCCGAAGCTGCTAATCTTACCGATGAAGAAGCCTACTCACTATACGACGAATATTTAAGCCGCCTGGTACATTCAGTAGCCTTTACACCAATGGGCTATCCCCGCATAAGTTCATTAACATCAATGTTCGGGTACCGGAGCGATCCTTTCAATTCGGCCAATGCCGAATTTCATCCGGGTATTGACTTCAGAGGTGCCAAAGGCGATGAAGCACATTGTACCGCAAACGGAAGAGTGGTTTTTGCCGGCTGGTATGGCGGTTATGGTAACTGCGTACGCATTGCACATGCCAACAATTACGAAACACTATATGGCCACTTATCCCGCATTACTGTAAAAGTGGGCCAGGACGTTACCGTCGGCCAGAAAATAGGCGAAGTAGGCTCAACCGGACACTCAACCGGCACACACCTGCATTATG
The DNA here is from genome assembly GCA_013286985.1 of Bacteroidota bacterium. Next base: position 7,823 of record JABDEQ010000052.1, read on the forward strand.
AAATAAGGTTAAATGGTAAACCTATCAATCCAATAAAATTTCTTACCCTAAATAACTAAAACTACTTATTCATGGCTTTTTTTTCAAAAAAAGATAATGTTGCACTGGACATGCAAGCTATATCTACCCTTATTAGTGAAGGTTGTATTCTGGATGGTAACTTAAAAGCGCCTGCATTCGCCCGTATTGACGGCCAGGTTACCGGTGATGTAATGGTTGATGAAGGATTAATAATAGGAGAAAAAGGCTCAATATTAGGAAACGTCATCACCAAAGAGATGGTTATTTACGGTACTATAAACGGCAATCTGAATGTAAATTCACTTGAAATTAAAGCTACAGGCAAAGTAAGCGGCGAAATAAGAACCCAAACGCTGGCAGTTGAAAACGGCGCTATTTATAACGGCAGTTTGTCCATGACTCAAAATAACAAACTGGCCGAATCTCACAAAATAAGCAAAGCCTCCGCTCAAAAGGTTATTGAAGTTTAAGTTCACCTTAAATTGCAGAAGAACGCATATATGTAATATTATGAGAATTTGATGGTTACATTTAACATCTGTTTGTAAATCCGATTCTCTTTAGACCTCGTAATTGCACCAGTAATTTCGAATTGATATTATTATACGTTAAATTTGCTAAAAAATAATAGAAACTATGTCATCAGTAGAGACCTCTTACGTTAAATTCAAAGTGAAAGATTTTTCACTGGCTCAATGGGGCCGCAAGGAAATAGAATTGGCTGAAGCCGAAATGCCGGGCTTGATGGCCCTGCGTAAAGAATACGGCCCTTCAAAAATATTGAAAGGCGCCCGTATTGCAGGCTGTTTGCACATGACTATTCAAACTGCTGTTTTAATTGAAACATTGATTGAACTGGGTGCCGAAGTTACCTGGTCATCATGTAACATCTTTTCAACGCAGGATCATGCCGCTGCTGCTATAGCTGCTGCCGGAACTTCTGTTTATGCCTGGAAAGGTATGAATGCTGAAGAATTTGACTGGTGCATTGAGCAAACTTTGTTCTTTGGTGAAGATCGCAAACCATTAAACATGATTTTGGATGATGGTGGTGATTTAACCAACATGGTATTGGATAAATACCCTGAGCTAATTGAGGGCATCAAAGGTTTATCAGAAGAAACCACCACCGGTGTACACCGTTTATATGAGCGTATGAAAGCGGGTACATTACCAATGCCTGCTATCAACGTTAATGACTCTGTAACCAAATCAAAATTTGATAATAAATACGGCTGCCGCGAATCATTGGTTGATGCTATACGCCGTGCTACCGACGTAATGATGGCTGGCAAAGTGGCCGTTGTTTGCGGTTATGGCGATGTAGGTAAAGGTTCTGCCGATTCATTGCGCAACTCAGGTGTACGCGTCATTGTTACTGAAATTGACCCTATCTGTGCTTTACAGGCAGCTATGGAAGGCTTTGAAGTTAAAAAATTAGGCACGGCTATTACTGAGGCTGATATTGTTGTAACTGCTACCGGTAACAAAAATATTGTTAGGGAAGAGCATTTCCGCGCACTAAAAGATAAAGCTATCGTTTGTAACATTGGTCACTTTGATAATGAAATTGACATGGCCTGGTTAAACGGTGCTTATGGCAATACCAAAATTGAAATTAAACCACAGGTTGATAAATATACCATCAACGGTAAAGATGTTATCGTATTGGCCGAAGGCCGTTTAGTAAACTTAGGCTGCGCAACCGGTCACCCAAGTTTTGTGATGAGTAACTCATTCACCAACCAAACACTGGCGCAAATTGAACTTTGGACAAACCGCGAAAAATACGAAAACCAGGTTTATACGCTACCAAAACACCTTGACGAAAAAGTTGCCCGTTTACACCTTGCTAAAATTGGTGTTGAATTGGAAGTTTTAGACCAGGAGCAAGCTGATTATATCGGTGTAACCGTTGAAGGTCCGTTTAAACCGGAATACTACCGTTACTAATTAAAGGTTAAAGGCGAAAGCCGGACGCTTTTATAATTGAATATACAAAAGGCATGATTTAAGGATCATGCCTTTTTGGTTTTAAGAAACTACATGATAATCAACCAACTAAAACGTAATAGTAAAAGTTGCGCCCACATTGGGCTCACTATCTACCTTTATATTACCGCCAAAAGTTTCAATTTGTGTTTTTGTCATAAAAAGCCCCACGCCTTTACTGTCGTACCCGTTGTGAAACACGCTGTTTAATTTAAAAATCTCTTCACCATGCTTTTTAAGATCAATCCCCAACCCGTTATCCTTAAAGGTTAATAACAGTTTACCGTCTACAAATTCAGAGCTTATGGTAATTACCGGCGGCACCAATGGCTTGCTGTACTTTAATGCATTGCTCACCATGTTATAAAATATACTTTCCAGGTACATTTTAGGGAACGGCATGCCCGGAATATTAAAATTGGTGTTAATACGCGCTTCCTTTTTAATTATCTGCCCTTTTAACATCGTCTCCACATTTTTAACAATATCTGCAAAAATGCAGGCATCATAAGTCATGTTCTTGTTATTACGTATTTCCAGCACTTTCATTAACTCATTAAGAGTATCAATAAGCGTAGTGCTTGATAACTTTAACATTTTCAGGTATTCTGCCTTTTCAACCGAGGAATCCGTTTCCGCGTACATCTCCAGTATCATTTGTATGCTGCCTGCCGGTCCGCGGAGGTTGTGGGCTACAATGCGATTAAAATCTTCAAACTGACTTATCCGGTTTTCCAAATCAATGGCATGTTTGTATTCATCAATATCAATGAATGAGCCAAACCACTTAATAATATTCCCTTCAGCGTCTTTCATCGGCGAGGCTTTCCCCAGGTGCCACCTATACGTTCCGTCCGATGCTCTTTTAAACCTTACCTCTTCTTCGTAAGGCTTTCCATCGGTAAACTCCGCTCGCCATGGCTTAAAATCCTTGTTCAGGTCGTCAGGATGCAAAGCCGGTGTCCAGCCGTTCTCCATCGTATCTTCCAGGGTCATGCCGCTGTAATCAAACCAATACTGGTTATAATAATCAAAACTGCCGTCGGCTTTGGATATCCATACTATCTGAGGAATAGCATCTGCCAAAAATTTAAATTCCTGTATCTTTTCAATGGTTTTGTCCTGCTCCTTAATCAAATCAATATACTTGTTAAGCGCTTTATTAAGCCTGCCCTGTGCCTCAATGGCTCCTTTCAGGGCCATTTCATTGTATTTATAAACATCAATATCCTGAAAAGCACCGAATAACTTAACACACTTTCCACCCTCAAATTCGGCGCTCCCCAGCGCTCTTACCCAAATTTCCTCACCCTTTGTATTAACTATCTGCAATTCCTCGTTCCAGGGTTTACCATCAATCAGTGCACGGTTAATTACCTCGGCTATCCTGTCGCGATTTTTACCTTCTTTATAAAAATTAATACCTGCTTCCAGGGTAGGTTCATAATCCGGCAGTACCCCATGAATTTCTTTTGTTACCGATGTCCAAAAAATAGTTTGATTTGAAATATTATACTCCCAGCCCCCCACACGCGCTACCTGATTGGTTTGCTCAAGCATCTGGCTGGTGCTTTTAAGTTTTTCTTCCAGTTGGTGCCGTTCTGTAATATCGGTGGCAGCACCAATTACGTAGGGCCAGCTGCCGGCAACGTTGAGTAAGGTATTATTATACATCCATATGTGTACATTACCATCCTTATGGCGGGTTACCATTTGCCCTTTTGCCTTTCCGGTTTGCTTAATATCAATGAGATATTTTTTTAAAAGATGGTGCCGCTCGGCAGGGATAATATCAAATAAGCTTCGTTTAAGAATTTCTGCCTCGTTATAACCCAAAATAGCTGCACCTGCCGGGTTTACAGACAAAAAGTTCCCGTCCATATCATGAGTGCACATTAACCCTTGCGAATTTTCAAAATAGGCCCTCAACTTTCCTTCGCTTATCGCCAGTTGCTGTTCCTTTAATATAATCTCGGTTACATCGCGGCCTATGCCAAATATATTTCCGGTTTCTACTTCAGCGGTCGATGTCCACTCAATGGTTCTATATTCGCCGGTCACCGTTTTAAAACGCTGCAAAAAATTAATGGTATTGCCGCCATCTGCCAGCTTTTTTAACTCTTCTGCCGTATTTTCAATATCATCGGGATGATAAAATTCAAAAGACGATGTAGTTAACAGATGCTCCTCGCTCCATCCGAATATCCGTTCAAAGGCAGGGTTTATTTTTTTAAAATAACCATCAATCCCTCCTATAAAAACCAGATCGTTTGATTGTTCAAACAGTTTTTCATAATTCTGCAGCTCAACTTTTATTCCGCGTTCTTTAATAAGCGTACTTACTTCCTGCGCCAGCAATTGCAATGCCCGTTTTTGCTGCGCGTTTAGTTTACGGGGTTCGCGGTCAATCACGCACAACGACCCAAGTGCGTAGCCGCGCTCGTCAATTAAGGGATATCCTGCGTAAAATCTGATATTAGGCTCCCCTGTTACCAGCTCATTGTCTTTAAACCGTTCATCTTTAATGGCATCCTCTACCTCAAAAAGAACGGCACCCGTTATGGTATAGCTGCAAAAGGAGAATTCTCTCGGCGTTTCTTTTGTATCAAGGCCTATGGCCGATTTAAACCACTGCCTATCCTCGTCAACAAGTGAAATTAATGAAATAGGTACATCACAGATGATAGAGGCCAATTCAGTGACCCGGTCAAACTCGTACTCCTTTAATGAGTCTAAAATTTGATGGTCATGAAGGGCCTTTAATCGGCGTTTTTCATTTTTGGGAACCGGAATTACAGTCACTGTAGTTTAATATTGCTTGATTTAATAACTTAATAAATAACTCTTTGCGTAAAAGCTATTCGGACCAAAACAAGTTTAATTAATTAGAAAAGACAGGCGATTGAATAAAGTTAACAAAGTATTTAATTTAATACAATGTGAACGCTCTTTTTTGGGTTTAAATTGATTTAAATAAGTAAAGATGTGCGGTTATTTTATATCTTTCGGCTGAATTTAAATTACGATGGACAAGGGTTATTATATTGAAGAAAACGGTGAGCAAAAAGGGCCGTTTACATTTGAGGAGCTTATAGGCACCCACATTGATCTTCATACCCCGGTGCTATCGCCGCAAAGCGAAGCCTGGCAGGATGCCTGTGATTTACCCGAATTGTTTACATATTTTGAAGCAAGGGGTTTTGTATTTCCAACAGAAGACAATCTTGCATCTTTTTGGTGGCGCTTGCTGGCTTATATAATTGATTATTTTATCCTGTCGTTTTTATCGGGCTTAGCATTTTCGTTTTTAGCCACCTATGGCATAAAGTTTAACCTGCAATCGTATAACGATTTGCTCAAACTTTCGCTAACCCAGGTTTTAACTATTGAACTCATTGTATCTGGTATTTTAGTAATATACAACTCCGTTTGCGAAGCATCACCCATGAAAGGTAGCCTGGGGAAAAAAGTATGCGGACTAATAGTTGTTGATGCTGATGGTGCCGGACTAACCTACCTGAATGCCCTTGGCCGCAGTGCAGGCAAGGTAGTATCCATCTCCGTATTTTACCTTGGGTTTTTAAGTATCTTCTTTACAGAACATCGCCAGGCTTTGCATGATTATCTGGCAAAAACTTACGTGGTAAAATTATAATTGGAGCCTCACCCCAACCCTCTCCGGGGGGAGAGGGAGCTTAAACATACAACATATCAAATCAACCTGTCTTTCGTTACCAGTGTGCCGGCCAGCATATCGTGCATGCACTGTTGCTGTTTATTAAAAAAGCTAAACAGGTAACCAATAAAAAAAGGCAGTACTGATACAATTTTTAACAAATTGCGCCCAACTGACCGTGCAAGGCTTATACGCTCACCCTGCATATCGCAAACTTTTATCCTAAGTATTTGCTTGCCAAAAGTACCCTGCTTTGCGGAGCACTCCATTACCATGTGATATATAATTTTTGCAACGGGAATAATAGCCAGCAAGCTGAAAGCAATGGTAAGCCTGATAGCATTGTCACTAATAAACAAAGTGGCTATAAAGGCAGTAACGATTAGTACGCCCGAAATAAAAAACCAATCTAAAGCCGAAGCCAGCAGGCGCTGATCAAAACCTGCAAAATATTGAGGTATAACAAAAGGCTGGGTAAAACCAAAAAGCGCACGTAGTTCGGGCATTTGCTGGGCCTCTTTATAATCGTCCATGCCATCGGTCCTTACAAAATCTCCCGGTTTAATTTTGCGGTTTTTTAGTTCCTGCAAACTAAAAGGCCCCTCGGGTTTGCCGTTTATTACCAGGATGTAGGTTTCCGAAAAATTGTCAGGTTCCATAAGCTGATCAAACTTAAATAAAAAGGCCGGAACATTAAATTTCCCGGCCTTTTAAACATTCAATTAAACTTCAATTAATATCTGTTTACATGAAAGTCAGATAAGCCGCCGCTTATGTGAATATGTATTTTGTTTTTGGCCGATGCAAAACCAGGGGTTTCATAATCATTATCATTGGTTTTGTTAAACCCGTCAAAATGATTGTTTGAAAGACCTGAATCTGTTTCAATGCTGCATGCCGCATTTTTCGGGATGTTGATATTTACGCCCGAAACACCTGTTGATATTTCAACGTCTGTTGCGGCCAAAGGCTGACCCAATTTTACATCGAATGATGCTGCACCGCCATTCAATTTAAGGTTTCGGATCTTGAATTTTGACAGATCAAAATCAAGTTTGGTTGCCCCGGTTTCAACATGCACATCCCATATCGGATTTTGATTTAAGCGAAAATCAGCGTTGTTTTTATCCGAGTCAAAATTGATCCCGTTATGATTTTTCATTTTAAAGCTCACTACATAAACAGAATCATCCATACTGTGTGAAAAATTGTATTTGCCATTTTTGTTGTAAGCATTAGCGCTAAACAACTGGTTAGTGGTATCTGATAAATTATAGGTAGTACCGCCCCCACTCACTTCCAGGCGGGCGTATTTAATACCCGGTTTGTAAGGCTCATTAAAAGCACCGCTGCTGCTTACTTTTGTACTGGTACTGTCGCTATCATCATCGTCGTCGTCATCGTTGAAGCTAAAATCGTCGCCTTTGTCATCATCCTTGTCATTTCGGCTGTAATTATAGTGAAAGCCGGGCCAGAAGTTGTACCTGTCGCCAAAGTTGCCGAACAATACAAAACCAAGACCAAGCACCACTACCGAAACTTTAATAATAGTTGCCCAAATAGTTTTATTGTGTGCAAATACCAGGTTTACGCCTGCTATTACCAAAAATATTGGCCATAGGTGAAATATATTATACCAGTGAAAATGCAGGTAACCGAAGTTATTAAGCAAAAATGCTGCCCCTATAAGTACCAGAACAAGGCCTGGGATTAATTTATCGTTTCTCATTTTTTTATTTTTTTAATGGCTTATGCCTGTTAATAAATATATTAGGCTTGTGGCTCGTGATGACCTTCAGATTCACCGGCAGCTGCATTTGCCGAAGCATCGGCCGCTGCGGCATCGGGTTTACCGGCATCGTTCCAATTGTCATGATGCCATGGTTGTTTCCTTTGTCCCGATACAATAAGTGATGCACCAACCAGTACCAGCACTACCGGCCATAATCTGCCGAAATCAAAATCAGGGATCAGGTCATACTCATCTATCAAAACAGCTGCCCCAATTACAATTAACACTACTCCAACTATTATTCCCGCATGTGATTTTTGTTTTTGCGGATAATTTACCGGCGGCACATCGTTGAAAGAGGCATTGCCAAACGAATTGCTTTCAAACGGATTTCCCGGTTGGGTAAACTGACCGCCCGGCTGTTGCGGCGGAACGGTATAATCAACCGTTGGGTTATTGTATTGATTGTACACGTAGCCTTTTTTTGGCAATACAATCCATAAAACAATGTAGGGGATTATGCCCACGCCCATTACAATTACGGTAAAGGCAAATAACAGGCGGATAACAGTTACATCCGTATCAAAGTATTCTGCCAGGCCCGAACAAACACCACCTAACACCTTGTGGTATTCATCGCGATATAGTTTTTTGTTCATTTTTTTGTTGTTTTAGTTTGATTTTATATTTGACCGTATGCCGGTTTTATAATTATTTCATCAACATTTGCCCCAACACTCATTTTGTAAATGTTCAGCACTGCCGATGATATGTCTTCTGGTAAAACCATTTTATCCTTATCAACCTCCATACCCTTCCACGAGTCTGTTAAGGTTGAACCGGGAATAATAGCGGTTACTTTTACGCCATGATCCTGCATTTCCAACCGCATTACTTTAGTAAGACCTAACAGCGCAAATTTTGTTACACTGTACGTACCAGCCTCAGCAATAGGGTTTATAGCAGCGATTGAACAGATATTGAAAATATGTCCGTCTTTTGCGACCATCATCTTTTTACCAAAATAACGGTATAGCTCATAGGCCGGCATCACATTGGTATTTACCTGCTTTTGAAAAGCATCTTCAGTATCATCCAATATGCTGGAGTAAGTGTACATACCGGCGTTGTTTACAATAATGCTGATATCGCCCAGCTCCTTTTCGGCTGCTGCTGCAAATGTCAAAACCTGTTGTTTAACACTGCAATCGGTAACCGAGGTAAATACTTTAATTTGAGGGTTGATGACTAGAAGTTCAGTTTTAAAAGCCGCAAGCTCATCATCGTGCCTTGAACAAATAGCCAGGTTTACTCCTTCTTTTGCAAAGGCTATTGCTATAGCCCGGCCCATTCCTTTGGTTGATGCAGTGATAATTGCGTTTTTCATTTTTGTTTTGGTTGTGTTGTTAAAGCTTTAATTATTATTATCAGGTAGCGATCCTGAATTATTACTATACAAATCTAATTTTTATTTTAACAGACGTAATTAGTGCATTGGTAAAGCGGGGCATATTTTCGGTAAAGTGGGGCAAAGCGGCGGTAAAAGTGTGGCGGGTTGATATATTTTGATTTTTTTGTACCTTTATAGTATGACTACGATAACATTACAGGTTCCGGATACGCTGGGTGAGTATCAAAATGATACTGTTAGATTTATAGCTGCCAAGCTTTATGAATCAGGCAAATTATCGTTAGGCCAGGCAGCTGAGATGGCTGGATTATCTAAACGTACGTTTGCAGAATTATTAGGTGACTACAATGTTTCCCTTATAAATTACTCTTTAGCAGATATCGTTGAAGATGCCGCAAAATTTTAATGTAATTATAGCAGATACTACCTGTTTTATTCTGTTAGATAAAATTGGTGAGATGGATTTGCTCAAATCGGTTTGGGGCAGAATAACAACAACCCCGGTTATCGCTTCAGAATTTGGCACCCCATTGCCCGACTGGATAGATATCATACACGTACGGGATGTGCAACTACAAAAAACTTTGCAAATTGAAGTTGATCCCGGTGAAGCAAGTGCTATTGCGTTGGCGATAGAACTTGCTCCTGCCCTCTTAATATTAGATGACCTTGAAGCAAGACGACTTGCAAAACAGTTGAATCTTAACTTCACCGGAACTTTGGGTTTGATATTAAGAGCGAAGAAAAGTGGTCATATTACCTTGATAAAGCCCCTTATGGATAAAATTCAAAGTACCAACTTTAGAATTTCCGACAAACTTTGTGCTGAATTCTTGATACAAGCCGGAGAAGCTTTTTGATCTGTCCTTCACTTTATTCTTCCTGTTATTCTTTGTGTAGAATTAAACTCTGAGTCTGTTGATCTGTATATCTTTTGTAAAACTATGCGGGCAAAAGCATGGTCAATCATACTTAATTTGAATATTGATGAGTTTACAAGAACAAATTGTAGTATTTTTAGCCGAATTTTATTCATTAAATGTTTTATAGTTTAGGAAGATATATACTCTTACTGCGTTTAAGTTTCCGCAAACCCGAGAAGTTCAGTGTTTACTGGGCCGAAATTATGCGCGAAATGGTTTCACAAGGCATTGGCTCACTGGGCATTGTTGCCATTATTTCCGTATTTATCGGAGCTGTGGCTACTATCCAAACGGCCTTTCAGCTGGTAAGTGATTTCATTCCAAAAACAGTAGTGGGCGGTATTACCCGCGACTCAACCATTTTGGAGTTTAGCCCAACCATTACGGCGCTGGTACTTGCCGGTCGTATAGGATCAAGCATAGCCTCGCAAATTGGCACCATGCGCGTAACCGAACAAATTGATGCCCTCGAAATAATGGGCGTAAACGCCCCGGGTTACCTGATCTCACCTAAAGTTATAACCGGCGTCACCATGATTCCCCTGCTGGTAATTGTTTCCGTGGCACTTGGCCTGGGCGGCGGTTATCTGGCTTGCGCAGCATCAAGAGATGTGTCAACTGCTGATTACGTGGCTGGCTTGTCTGATGGTTTTAACCCTATTATTGTTACGGTTTGCTGTGTTAAGGCCATTGTTTTTGGTTTTATTATTACCTCTATCTGCGCATATCAGGGTTTTTATACACGTGGCGGCGCACTCGAAGTGGGTCAGTCTGCTACAAAAGGTGTGGTATTTAGCTGTATAATGATATTATTTGCCGATTTAGTTATCTCAGAATTATTGCTATGATCCAGGTTGAAAGTATTTATAAATCGTTCGGCAGCAATGAGGTGCTTAGAGGCATAACAGCTGAATTTAAACCCGGCAAAAACAACCTGATTATAGGTAGTTCAGGCTCGGGTAAAACAACCCTGTTAAAATGTATTGTTGGCCTGCACGAACCAACAAGCGGCGATGTATTATACGACAAAGAGAACTTTACCGATATGCACTTTGAAGGGCGCGTGCCTATCCGCAAGCAGATTGGTATGCTGTTCCAAAACTCGGCCTTGTTTGATTCCATGACGGTGGAAGAAAATATTATTTTCCCGCTTAATTTGTTTACCAATATGTCAAGAGGCGAAAAGGTGGACAGGGCAAATTTCTGTTTAGAGCGGGTAAACCTGGCCGGTAAGAATCATTTATTCCCCTCAGAGCTATCAGGCGGGATGAAAAAAAGGGTAGGTATTGCGCGGGCAATATCCATGCAGCCTAAATATCTGTTTGTTGATGAGCCCAACTCAGGCCTCGACCCAATGACTTCCATTCTGATTGATGACCTGATCAGTGAAATCACCGAAGACTTTAAAACCACTACCGTAATTGTAACCCACGATATGAATTCGGTAATGGGTATTGGTGATCATATCCTGTTTTTACACAATGGCGAAAAATGGTGGGAAGGCTCCAATCACCAGATTGCCCATACCGACAATAAAGAACTCAACGCCTTTGTATTCGCCAGCAAGTTTATGCAGGCAGCGAGGGATAAATTATAAGTGGGCAGTTTGCAATTACCACCAATATAAATATAGCGACGGGTTTTAAAACCCATCGCTATGGAAAAGATCCTTATTAGAGAGGTTAGAGGTTGGTGATTAGAGATTGGCTCCTTGCTATTCTGAGATTTAACACATCCGACTTAATTGCAATCAATCAAATTAAAACAGAGATCGTTATATTTGCATTTTTTATGCTAACTAATCTCTAATCTCCGGTCTCTAATCACTAACACAAAAATGATCCAACTTCTCACACCTACGCACTGGAAAGATTACGAGCTGATTGATTGCGGCGATTTTGAAAAGCTGGAACGTTTTGGCAATGTTATATTAATTCGTCCCGAGCCGCAGGCGGTTTGGAGTAAAGTACTAAGTCCTGCTGAATGGCAGCGTTTACATCACATCAAATTCAAGGGTCGTTCGGCCACATCGGGCGAATGGGTGAAGAAAAACTCTGCCACTCCCGATCGCTGGCATGTTGAATATAAAAACCCTGAAGCATCTATTAAATTCCGCCTGGCATTAACTTCATTTAAGCACCTCGGCATTTTCCCCGAGCAGGCTGTTAACTGGGATTACATCACCCAAAACATCAAAAAATTTAAAACACCCGAGCCTAAAGTGCTTAACCTGTTTGCCTATACTGGTGGTGCATCATTAATTGCCCGCGCA